>JAJFTT010000005.1 GCA_021372785.1 Negativicutes bacterium
TGCCTTCCGCGCCCGCAGCCTGGAAGCGACAGCGCTTCTGTTATCTGCCTGTTTTGTCATGTTGGGCGGCACCTCCATTGGTTCTGCAATTTCCCCTATTTTGCCGCAGATTAAAGTGTGGATCATGAACTATTTCAACACACCGGTAATCCGTGGTATTTCTCTTGGCGTATCTCTCGGCGCATTTGCACAAGGTGCTCGTAACCTGTTCGGGATCGAACGCGGTTATATGGCAGAATAACCGAATCACTGTAAAAACGAAAAGGAGGCACAATCAATATGCCGTGGTATAAAAGATTAATGGGGATTGACCGTCGTATTCTTTATCTCATCATGGTTCTGGCAATTGCTATTCCCATGTTCTATCCTTTGGGTTTGCCGGTCCCAGCCGACGAACCAACCCAGGCAGCCTACGACTATATAACCAGTTTACCGGCAGGTTCTAAGGTATTATATTCGCTCGATACATCCGCTTCCGGTATTACCGAATTAAAACCGGCTTTTGATGTCCTGGTGAGAAAATCGTTTGAACTCGGCCACAAAGTTTATTTCATCGCTTTATGGGCTGAAGGAAATAGCTTTGCCAAGATTTGGGGAGATCCGATTACTACGGAATACAAGGCCGAATACGGCGTTGATTATTGTAACCTGGGTTATCAACCAAGCTACCAGTCTTTCCTGGAACAGTCCAGAACCGACTTATACGGCGCTTGCAATGGCGGTGTTGATACCAATGGGACTAAATTAACCTCAATCCCAATGATGAAGGATGCAACCAAAGCAAAGGACTTTAGCTGCGTTGTAACTTTCAATTCCGGCGATCCCGGTCCGACCGCCTGGATTCAACAATGGAATTCCACTGAGAGCGTTCCAATTGTCAGCGCAACGGTAGCTGTAAATACACCGACTATGACCAATTATTATCAAGCAGGCTTGCTCAAAGGGAATGTCTCCGGCCTTTCCGGTGCAGCTTATCTGGAGAAAATTGCCGGTAAGCTGGGTGCTGCTACCGGCGGTATGGACTCACAATCGATGGGGCATGTCGTTATCATTCTGTTCTTGATTTTGGGTAATATCGGTTACTTCGCAGCAAAAAGAGCAGGAGAAGTGAAATAATTAGGAGGTGACTTTTATAATGCAAGCTATTTTAACTCCAACACTGGGAAATTGGCTCTCGGCCTTAATAACCCTGATGTTGTTTTCTCTACTGTATAAAGAAAATCCGATTTACCGGATTGCCGAGCATTTGTATGTGGGCACCTCAGCGGCTCATGGTATTGTCACTACCTGGAACAACACCATCAAGCCTGCCATCACCGCGATGCCGACTGCCGGCACCTGGTGGGAAATTATCCCGATGGTTATTGGTCTCTTGATTTACTTCAATATGTATCGTCCTTATGCCTGGATCGCCCGTATTCCGATGTCCTTCTGGATAGGATATAACGCCGCCCTGGTGCTATCCGCCCGTCAGGTTATCCCATTCTTCACCCAGATGACCCAGTCCATCAAACCGTTGGTTGTGATGACCAAAGGCAGCCTGGATATTTGGAACAGTTTCAACAATATCCTTTTTGTGACCATTGTCTTAGGTGTTTTGGTTTACTTCTTCTTTACGGTAGAGCGTAAAGGTGTTTTCAAATATGCAGCCAACTGGGGTCGTATTGCCATCATGATCGGCTTCGGCGCATCATTCGGTAATACCGTTATGGCTCGTATTTCCTTGTTAATCGGTCGTTTGACCTTCCTGTTCGGTGACTGGCTCCATTTACTAAAGATATAATTTAAAAAACTGTCCTGCTTTTTTTAAAGCGGGACAGTTTTTTGTTGTACAGAAAACGGTAATTATTTCTTCTGTTATCTGTTCCGCAAGGATTTTTCTGAGATTGCATTCTATTATTAATGATGTCCTAATTCTAAAAGACAGCCGATCTCATCTCGAATATATAGTACATTATGTGATTCGGAAAGAGGAATTTATTATTTAAAAGCGAATTGATAGAATATAGTTCATTTCACAATCAGAAAGGGGTTATTCATTATGGTTAAAGTCGCCATCAACGGTTTCGGACGAATAGGACGTCTGGCAGCTCGCATGTTGGTAGACAGTTCGGATATTCAACTGGTTGCCATCAACAGCAATGGTCCGGTTGAGAGTTCGGCTTATTTGTTTCAGTATGATTCCAGCTATGGCACATGGAATGGTGCAGTGGAAACGAAGCCTAACATGATGATCATCAATCATAAAGAGATCCGTTATTCACAAGAAAAAGAACCGCAGAATTTACCCTGGGCGGATTTAGGCGTAGATATGGTGATTGATTGTACCGGTAAATTTACAGAGAAGCAAAAGGCGCTCTTATATCAGCAGGTTGGCGTAAAAAAAGTTCTTTTATCGGCACCCGGTCACCATGAAGATGTCACTTTGGTGATGGGAGTCAATGAAGAGATGTATGATCCTAAAAATCATTATCTCATTTCCAATGGTTCCTGCACTACCAACTGTTTAGCTCCGGTAGCGAAGGTACTGCAGGATAAATTTGGGATTGAAAAAGGCTTTATGACCACGATTCACGCTTATACCAATGATCAGAATATCCTGGATAAGTCTCATAAAGATTTAAGAAGAGCCCGTGCGGCCGCATTATCCATCATTCCAACTACCAGCGGTGCCACAAAGACATTGGCCTCTGTTTTGCCTGCGTTAAAGGGAAAGCTGGACGGGCTTGCTTTGCGCGTTCCCACACCTACGGTTTCAATTGTCGATTTGGTGGTGGATACCCTAAAGCCTGTCAGTGTACAGTCCGTCAATGCGGCTTTTGAAGAAGCTGCCGCAGGCGCGATGAAAGGTATTTTGCTGGTCAGTCACGATCCGATTGTTTCCATTGATTTGAAAGGGTCCAATTACAGCGCGATTGTCGATGCTCCTTTAACTATGGTCATGGGCAGCAATCAAGTGAAGGTGCTGGCCTGGTATGATAATGAATGGGGTTATACCTGCCGTTTATGCGATATGGCTGTCTTTATTGCCCGCCAAGGTTTATAAGATTGCTGCGCCGCAGCCAAAGAGAGCGGAGTTTTTTGACTGTAAGGCAAGTCAGAA
Organism: Negativicutes bacterium; assembly: GCA_021372785.1. NCBI lineage: Bacteria > Bacillati > Bacillota > Negativicutes > Negativicutes bacterium. The sequence continues at coordinate 3,104 of JAJFTT010000005.1, forward strand.
TCAGAACAAGGCGGCTTAGACTGGAGCCGTTTTGTTTTTTAAACTGTCAGTAAGGAGGATTGATCGTTTTGAAAAAAACTGTGCGTGATTTTGATGTAGCGGGAAAAAAGGTTTTGCTGAGAGTGGACTTCAATGTGCCGACGGATGAGCAGGGCGAAATCAGCAACGATGCCAGAATCCGCGGCGCTCTGCCTACGATACAGTATTTACTGGAACACCACGCTGCTGTCATTCTGACCAGTCATTTTGGACGTCCGCAGGGAAAAATCAATGAAAAATATCGCCTGAATAAAATTGCTCAGCGATTGGAAGCATTGCTGAGGATGCCGGTGCAATATTGTCAGGAATTTGTCGGACCGCTCGCAAAGCAAGCTGCAGCAGATTTAAAACCCGGTGAAGTACTTCTGTTGGAGAACAGCCGTTTTCACGCGGGTGAGGAATTGAATGAAGACGCCTTGGCTCAAGAATTGGCTTCCTATGCCGATCTGTTTATCAATGATGCTTTTGGCGCTGCGCACCGTGCCCATGCTACTACGGTCGGAGTCACAAAATATTTGCCTGCGGGCGCCGGCCTTTTAATGGAGAAGGAACTGGAGTATTTAGGAATGGCACTGGAACAGCCCAAGCGTCCTTTGATTGCGGTGATTGGGGGAGCGAAAGTATCGGATAAAATCGCTGTTTTGCTGAATTTGCTAACTAAAGTGGATGGGCTGATCATTGGCGGCGGTATGGCGAATACGTTCCTGCTGGCCAAAGGTGTTGAGATGGGCGCTTCTTTGGTTGAAGCGGATAAAGTAGAAGTGGCCAGGGAAATTATGGCCAAAGCAGTGGAGAAAAACGTAGCGCTGTTGCTGCCGCAGGATCTGGTCGTGGCGACCGTGGTGTCGGCCGATGCTGCAACCAGAATCGTCGCTCCAAACGCAATCGCTGACAATGAAATAGCGCTCGATATCGGTCCACTCACTGTGGCTGCTTTCGGTCAGGTTTTGGCTTCTGCCGGAACGGTGATCTGGAACGGACCGATGGGCGTATTTGAAATTGATCAATTCTCTGCCGGAACTTTTGCTGTTGCCAGAGCAATTGCAGAATCTTCCGCTATTTCCATAATTGGTGGCGGCGATTCTGCGGCCGCTGTAGAAAAAGCCGGCTTTGCTGCCGCTATGACGCATATCTCTACCGGAGGTGGAGCGTCTTTAGAATTTTTAGAAGGTAAGACACTGCCGGGCGTCGCCTGTCTCTCGGATCGTTAAGGTGTTATGATGAGAAAGCCTTTGATTATCGGTAACTGGAAAATGAATCCTGTTTCTACTCCGGCTCTCGGTCTCTTACAAGCACTGGCAAAGGCTGAATTGTCCGGGAAGGTGGAAGCGGTGATCTGCCCCCCCTACCTGATGATACCGCAATCTGCACTGATTCTGCCCAAAACGAAGTGGTCGATCGGAGCGCAAAATGTATATCCGGCCGATTCTGGTGCCTATACAGGCGAAATTTCAGCGCCAATGCTGAAAGCAGCCGGATGTCAGTATGTTTTGGTTGGGCATAGCGAGCGCCGAACACTTCTGGCGGAAACGGATGACTTTGTAGAAGAAAAAGTGAAGGCGGCTTTCGCAAACGAGTTGGTGTCCGTGCTCTGCGTGGGTGAAAGCCTGGCGATTCGGGATGCCGGCGAAGCGACACAATATGTCAGGAATCAAGTCATCCACGCTATTGGTAATTTGACTGAATTGAAACCGAATCAAATAGTCATCGCCTATGAGCCAATTTGGGCGATCGGAACCGGTAAAAATTGCAGCGCTCCGCTGGCAAATGATATGATCGCTGCGATTCGCGAAACTTGCGCCAGCTTATTTGGCTCTCAATGGGCCAAGGAAATTCGAATTCTGTATGGCGGCAGCGTGAAAGCCGGTAATATTCTTGACTATATGTTGCAGCCGGAGATTGATGGGGCTCTGGTAGGTGGAGCATGTTTGGCGGCCGAAGAATTCTTGAGTATAATCGCCCGGGCGGAGAAAAATTATGGAGAATGAAATTAGACCGGTCGTTCTATGTATCCTGGATGGATGGGGACTTTCCGCCCGCTTGGAGCACAATGCTTTTGCGGCAGCAGATACACCCGTTTTTGACCAATTGTTCCGCAACCACCCTTGGTGCAGTTTACAGGCAAGCGGAGCAGACGTCGGTTTGATAGCTGGTCAGATGGGAGACAGTAATGTGGGCCACCTGAATATCGGCGCCGGACGCATTGTTTATCAATCCCTTGGATTGATCAATCAAGCCATTCAAAACGGCGATTTCCAAAAGAATGAAGTCATCCTGCAGATGATGCGGCGGGCTAAAGCAAACGGAAAAACGCTGCACCTGATGGGTTTGCTTTCAGATGGCGGAGTGCATAGCCATTTGCAGCATTTGATCAATTTATTAGCCATGGCGAAACAAGAGAAGTTGTCCCGGGTTTATGTCCATGCTTTCCTGGACGGCAGAGATGTACCGCCGCAGAGCGCTCAGGATTATATCAGTCAGTTGGAAGCGGCGATGCAGCAAATCGGCGTCGGCAGGATCGCCACGGTCAGCGGACGCTTTTACGCCATGGATCGGGATCATCGTTGGGAGCGGCTGCAGTGTTACTGGCAAGCCCTGGCAGAAGGTAAGGGGGAAACGGCAGATTCTGCCGCGCAAGTTGTCAGCCGGGCGTATGCCGAAGGGATTACCGATGAGTTTATTCTGCCCACTGTGATCAATGACAGCACTCCTTTACAAGATGGAGATCAGGTTTTCTTTTTCAATTATCGGGCGGATCGGGCAAGAGAACTCTGCCAAGTTTTGCTGGAACCGGATTTCAAAGGGTTTTTACGCTGCGTCCAGCCGAAAATCGATCTGGCTTCCATGACGGAATATGATGCTTCTTTGCATATCCCGGCGGCTTTTCAAGCGGTTAATATGAAGAATATGCTGGGTGAAGTAGTGGCCAAAGCGGGCTTGCGGCAATTGCGTTTGGCAGAGACCGAAAAATATGCCCATGTGACCTTCTTTTTTGATGGCGGCGTCGAACGTAAATTGAGCGGAGAGGACCGGATTCTCATTCCTTCCCCGCAAATAGCCACTTATGATTTGCAGCCGGAAATGAGTGCGCCGGAGATTACGTCCCAATTAGTAGAAGCGATTCACAATCGCCGGCATAATCTGATCGTCGTCAACTACGCCAATGGGGATATGGTGGGGCATACCGGTAATTGGCAGGCGGCTATCAAGGCGATGGAACTACTGGACCAGTCGGTCGAAAAGGTTGTAGCGGCAATTCAAGCAGTCGGCGGCAGTATGCTCATTACCTCCGATCACGGCAATATTGAGCAAATGGTAGATGAAACGACCGGTGAACCATATACCGCTCATACGGTATGGCCGGTACCATGTCTCTTAATCTCTGCCGATGCCGATTTGCGGCTCCGCAATAGCGGCCGTTTGGCCGATCTGGCGCCAACTGTTTTATCGTTGCTGCAAATAGAGCAACCGGAGGAAATGACCGGTCAAAGTTTACTTTGGTCGGCAAAGCAAAAATAAAGGAGACAGCAGCATGATCAATACCACAATTTCTGATATTTACGCCCGTGAAATTCTTGACTCCCGCGGTAATCCAACCATTGAAGTGGAAGTGACTCTGGAATGCGGAGGTTTTGGCAGAGCCGCGATTCCTTCCGGAGCGTCTACCGGAACCTATGAAGCGGTGGAACTTCGGGACGGCGACAAAAAGCGTTACAACGGCAAAGGCGTGCTGAAGGCGGTGGAAAATGTCAACGATACCATTGCTGCGGTGATAATCGGTATGGATGCCCTGGATCAGGCGGCACTCGATCAGGCACTGATTGACTTGGATGCTACTCCCAATAAAAGCAGATTAGGTGCCAATGCTATACTGGGCGTTTCGTTGGCTGCCGCCAAAGCAGCTGCGGCGGCGTTGGAGTTGCCGCTTTATCAATATATCGGCGGAGTCAATGCCAAGACACTGCCGGTGCCTATGATGAATATCTTAAACGGCGGTAAACATGCAGATAATAATGTTGATATTCAGGAATTCATGATTATGCCGGTTGGCGCCAAATCATGGTCGGAAGCTCTGCGGATGGGCGCTGAAATTTATCATAGCTTAAAGAAAGTATTGAAAACCAAAGGGTATCAGACAGCGGTCGGGGATGAAGGCGGCTTCGCACCAAATTTACAGAGCAATGAAGAACCCCTGGTTTTAATTGTGGAAGCCATTCAAAACGCTGGCTTCATACCGGGTAAACAAGTCTGCATCGCCATTGATGCGGCAGCGACCGAATTCTACTCCGAAGGAAAATATCATCTGAGCGGGGATCATCTCGATCTTACTTCAGAGGAAATGGTGGCTTACTGGGTTGACAAAGCCGAGCGCTACCCGATTATATCACTGGAAGATGGTTTAGCGGAAGACGATTGGGAAGGTTATAAATTACTGACGGATGTGATGGGTCAGAAAATTCAATTGGTTGGTGATGATTTGTTCGTGACCAATCCGGAGCGCTTGGCCAGAGGGATCGCAGCCGGAGTAACCAATTCCATCCTGATCAAGCTCAATCAAATCGGTACCTTGACCGAGACGCTGGAGTGTATTGAAATGGCGAAACGTGCCGGCTATACCGCTGTGATCTCTCACCGTTCCGGTGAAACGGAGGACACCAGCATTGCCGACATTGTGGTTGCGACCAATGCGGGACAAATTAAAACGGGAGCGCCTTGCCGGACAGACCGCATTGCAAAATTCAATCAATTACTGCGCATTGAAGATCGACTGAATGGCGGTAAATATCCCGGCAAAGCCGCATTCTATAATCTTCATTTCTAAAATTGCCTTCAGACCAGATAGTATAAGATACTGCTGCTGACCAAATTCAATCAATTACTGCGCGTTGAAGATCGACTGAATGGCGGTGAAGATCCCGGCAAAGCCGCATTCTACATTGCATGAGCTTGCCGCGGATCGCTATCAGCCAATGAACTTGTTGGTCTATGATGTGAAAGAAGACAAAATGAGAACCACCTCAGCAGAAACTACTGAGTCGGTTCTCATTTTGTCTTGGCATACAGGTAGAACAGTGCGTCTTTTGCCGGCAAACACTGCAAATTGCCGGCCTATTCTGTGCTGATTTCATCACTGCCTAATTCGTCTTCACCACTGTCGAAGCAGACCGGCATCGTAAAGGTGAAGCAACAACCACCCAAAGGATCGTTATTGACACTGATTTTTTCTCCATGCGCTTCAATCAGGGAACGCACGATGGAAAGACCAAGACCGGTGCCTTCTTTGCTGCGGGAATGATCTGCTTTGTAGAATCTATCCCAGATATAAGGCAGGTCTTCAGCGGCAATACCGGGACCGCTGTCCTGAATCGTGATTTCCATTTTCTGACCGACACTGACACCGATGATCTGAATTGTGCCGTTTGGAGGTGTGAATTTAGAGGCATTGGACATCAGGTTCATCAAAATCTGTTCCAGCCGGTCGGGATCCGCCCAAACGGCAGGTTCAGCCATGTCAAATCGCACCGTAAATAATTGACTTTCCTTGCCGGTAGCACTCTTGCATTGCATTGCCAGGCGGCTCAGTATGGGCAAGAGCGGCACACATTCGCGATGAAGTTTGATTTGACCGGATTCGATAAAAGAAAGCTCCAATAAGTCCTGAATCAGCTTGGTAAGACGGATTGTTTCTTTGTGAATGATATTCAAGTAACGCGGTGAGGATTCCAGGGGAATCGTTTCGTCCAGGATCCCTTCGACAAAACCACGGATGGAGGTCAGCGGTGTGCGCAACTCGTGGGAGACATTGGCGACAAACGCTTTCCGCTGCAATTCCAGTGTGTGCGCTTCCGTAATATCCTGCAGCACCGTTACATGTCCGGTAAAACGCCCCAGCCGGTCCAACACAGGCGAAACAGTAACAGCCACAAAACGTTCGTTGCTAAAAGACAGGATTTTTGTGACGATGCTGGTGGAATCTTCCGACATCATTTGATAGAGTTCTGCCGGCAGGTGCAAGGCACTTAGTTTTTTACCATTGGGGTTTTCGTCCAGAGGGATCGCCAGCAGCTGCTGGGCAGCCGGATTAAATAAAACAACGGTTTCGTTATTCTCAGTAGCGATGACGCCTTCCGTTAGTGAGCGAAGCAGGTTTTCCATCCGCCCTTTTTCGGTCAGCAAAGAATCGATACTTTTTTGCAGCGAGCGTGAAAGATTGTTAAAGCTCTCAATTAAGTCACCGATTTCATCATCTTCATCATAGGGAATTGTTATGGCGTAATTTCCGCGCGCCATCGACTGGGCGGCAACGGTCAACGCATAGAGCGGCTCGGCAATATGCCGGGAAAAAATATAGGCCAAGATTAAAGCAAGCACAAAACTGATCAGGACAATGATCAGAGCTTGTTTTTGAATGATGGCAGAAGAAGCGCCAATCACATCCAGCGGCGTTTCCAGATACAAAGTACCGACAATGGACATTTGCTCGGCAGTCAGCTGTCGAATCGGAAAAGCCAAGGTTAGGGCATAGGTGGCCAGACGCGGATTGTAACCTTGCCGGGAGAATTGGTTATTCTGCAATAAGTCGAATAATTCATCCTCAGCAATAAACTGACCCCGTACATTCGTTTCATAACCGGCGCTGGTGACCAGGATCTGACCGTTACAGTCGGTTAGAAAGACTTGCGCGCTGGAGAAATATTCGATGGTAGTGAGTATTTGCTGCATGGCATCAAAACTGATTCGTCCGCTGAAAAAAATACTGATTGATGGGATAATCAGACGAGCTTCTTCCTCCAAACGGCTGCGGGCATTCTCTGTGAGGTAATTCGATAATTGACTCGGCAGAAAAATACCCAAAGAAAAAACCGTGACAAGGGCAACTAAAACAAAGCTGACAAAGAGCTTTTTGAATAAACTGCGGATATGCAGTTTTTTCACGCTTCGCTCACCTCAAACTTATAGCCAACACCCCAGACGGTCTTGATCAGCCATCCTTCCGGTTCGGCTATGTTCAATTTTTCTCTCAAACGCTTGACATGTACATCCACCGTCCGCGCATCGCCGAAATACTCATAACCCCAAACATTTTCCAGCAATTGCTCCCGACTATAAACGTGGTTCACATTTTTAGCCAAAAACCAGAGCAGCTCGGTTTCTTTTGGGGTGAGATTGACTGCAATGCCGTTGATTGTGATCAGACGCTGCGTCATGTTCATGTAGAGATTGCCAAAACTCATCTCTTCTTCCTGCTCGTTCATCTCAATTTTTTGGCTCCGGCGCATGACCGCCTTGATTCTAGCCATCAGTTCCTTTGTACTGAAAGGTTTGGTCACATAATCATCCGCTCCGATTTCCAAACCCGTCACTTTGTCGGGTTCTTCTCCCTTGGCGGTAATCATGATAATTGGTGTTGAGAGCGTTTTCCGGATTTCCCGGCAGACTTGCCAGCCGTCCTTCTTTGGCAGCATGATATCCAACAGAATCAAAGCAGGCTGCAATAATTTTGCTTTGGCGATCGCTTCGTCACCATCCGCGGCATGGTGACAATCGTAGCCTTCTTTTTCCAGATACAATTCCAACAGTTCACGAATATTGGGGTCGTCATCAACGATTAGAACGATACTTTTCATGAAATGCTCACCTCTTATATTTTTTTACTGAATCATCTTTATCCTATTTGCTGAAATGAAACCGAAAGTCAAATAAAAATACAACTTCAGCATATCATATTTTTGAGGAATATTCAAATCATTCAGAAGGTTTTCACGTAAAATTCATTTCTGTTTTTCAACACAGTAGCAAAAATGAATCTGAAAGAAGATGACTCACTGCCAAGCAGAAGCAAAGGTTTCTATCTTTCTCTTGCATTTCCTCCGGCCGCGGTTTATAATGAATAAGACATCAGAATAAAACTTGCAATGATAAAAGCAATGATTCTTTGCGCTATGCAGAGAGCCGGTGGCTGGTGCAAACCGGTAAGGGCAGGAATCTATCCACTTTTTGAGCAAACGGTGATAAACCGAAGGTTCGTATCCTTTATCATACAATTGAGTGGTCGGTTTGAGGATCGGCAATTTGGGTGGCAACGCGGAGTTCTTTCGTCCCATGCGTTTCGTATGGTGTGAAAGAGCTTTTTTATTTTTTTTTCGCAGACCATCCGGTTTTTGCTGAAGAAGGGGGTAGTAAAAACGCAAATTATCCGAACTTGACAGTTGTTCCGAACAGTCTACTCCAAATAAATATCTACGAAATCAAAGCTGATTCATCCAGAAAAATCGCAAGGAGCTGACAGATTATGATTGATATTCGATTGATTCGTACGAACCCGGAACTTGTAAAGCAAAATATCCGGAAAAAATTCCAGGAGCAGAAACTGCATTTAGTGGATGAAGTAGTTGCACTGGATCTCCGCCTGCGTGATGCCAAAACCAGAGCAGATTATCTGCGCAGTCAGCGCAACTCGGTCAGTAAGCAAATCGGCAAATTAATGGCACAGGGCAAACGGGAAGAAGCGGAGCAGAGCAAAGTTTTGGCAGCTGATATCGCCCGCGAACTGGAAGAATTGAAGGAACTGGAAGAGCGGCTGCCTCTGGAGATTCGGGAACGCATGCTGGTGATCCCCAATATCATCGATGCTACGGTCCCCATTGGCAAAGATGACAGTGAAAATGTGGAAATTGAACGTTTTGGGGAAGCATTGGTTCCCAATTTTGAAGTGCCTTATCACGTTGAAATTATGGAACACTTTCAGGGGCTCGATCTCGACGCCGCCCGAAAAACGGCCGGTTCCGGTTTCTATTATCTGCAAGGCAGCATTGCCCGCTTGCATTCGGCGGTGCTTTCCTATGCCCGTGATTTTATGATTGATCGTGGTTTTACCTATTGTGTACCTCCTTTCATGATCCACAGCAGCGTCGTTACCGGTGTCATGAGTTTTACCGAAATGGAAAACATGATGTATAAGATAGAAGGAGAAGACTTGTACCTGATCGGCACCAGCGAACACTCCATGATTGGCAAATTCATCGATAGTATTCTGGATGAAGAAGAACTGCCGCAGAAATTCACCAGCTATTCGCCTTGCTTCCGCAAAGAAGTTGGCGCGCACGGGATTGAAGAACGCGGTGTTTACCGGGTGCATCAATTCGAGAAACAGGAAATGATCGTTGTCTGCAAACCGGAAGACAGCCGGGCCTGGTTTAAAACCCTTTATGAAAATACCGTTGCTTTCTTTCGCTCCCTGGATATTCCCGTGCGCACCTTGGAATGCTGCTCCGGCGATCTGGCGGACTTAAAAGTAAAAAGTATCGATGTGGAAGCCTGGTCGCCCAGACAACAGAAATACTTCGAAGTTGGCAGCTGCTCCAATCTTGGTGATGCCCAGGCTCGTCGATTGGGCATCAGAATTAGAAGCAAAGAAGGCGGCAATTATTTTGCCCATACCTTGAACAACACCGTAGTGGCGCCGCCGCGGATGCTGATTGCTTTCTTGGAGAATAACGTGCAGGCGGATGGAAATGTCAGAATACCGGCAGCGCTGCGCGTTTATATGGGCGGCAAGACGATGCTTTAAAAGCAGGAGCCGTGTGATACGATGAAGAATCTTAGGCTGTAAGAATTTTAGCGGTGCGGTCGGATGGCAGCCGTACGATGCGGTGAAGGCTATTCAGGGGGAAAGGTGATTGATATGCAATTGATTCAGACAGAATTTTCTCAGGCAAAACCCGGATTCTATACGCCGGGTATGATCAGCGGCAAGACGCTCTACATTTCCGGCCAACTCTCGCGGGATCCCGCCAGCGGACAAATCCCGGCAGGTGGTATTGGACCCGAAACACGCCAGGCTCTGCAAAATTTGAATTTAGTCCTGCAGGCAGCCGGTTTGCAGCCATCGGATGTGGTGATGTGCCGTATCTATTTACCGGATGTTGCCTTATGGGATCAGATGAATCTGGAATATGCCCGCTTTTTTGGTGAACACAAACCGGCCCGGATGGTTGTGCCCTGTGGTGCGCTGCATTACGGCTGTTTGGTGGAAGTGGAAGCCGTTGCAGAAATTCATTAGCCGAAATTCGGCTGGACTCCTGTTTCAGGAGGATGTCTGCGTAATTTCTTACCGATCGGCAGCAGGGATCCGTCGAATCTTTTCTCCCGGCGGGTCCCTTTGTTAAGCGGATGCCAAAAGATTTTGCAGCCGGCAGATCGATTTCGCAAACTTGACTTTGCCAGCCGGCTATGCTACAATGTGCAGGATTTCAATATGGAGAGGTGTTCGAGCGGTTTATGGAGCTGGTCTTGAAAACCAGTGATCGCGCAAGCGACCGTGGGTTCGAATCCCACCCTCTCCGCCAAATCTAACACCATCTATTGCTAAACTCCGTTTGTTCGGTAGGTGGTTTTCCTTTTGCCCGAAAGTGCTTGATTCAAGCCACTTTCGGGCTTTGTGCTTTTTGCCTTGTAGCAATAGTTAGTGTTTTAGAACAGCCGTTTTTACAGGACACTTGACTTGAACCTTGGCGTTTTGCCGTTTTGCTGGCTTTCAAATCGTTAAATTTGAAACCCCTTTTGAGCATCAGGGGTGTGCATATTTTAACG
>JAJFTT010000006.1 GCA_021372785.1 Negativicutes bacterium
TTCTGAATGACCTTGATCTGTTCGCGCAGAAAATACTCGCGCTGGCTCTTAGCCATCACGGTTTGCGTCTGTGCCTGGATATAACTCTCCAGTTCGTAGCGCTGGATCACTCGCTCGATAAAAACACTCAAATCCAGGAGACGCTGCTCCACCGACAGATCAGCCAGCATAATCTGCTTTTCCTGAAAGGAAAACGGCAGATGGGTAGCCAAAAAATCCGCGAACAAACCGGGCGTTTGCATCATACCGGCTTCTCTCAGTAGGCTGGCCGGATATTTTTGGTTCAGCCGTATCAATTGCCGCAGTCGTTCCGTGATCCGCTCCACCAATAAAGTTGACTTTTCATCCATAATATCCAGCTCCGTCTGCTCGGTTGCCTGAGCGCGCAGCACATCTTCTCCGTTTGGCAGATAGGTATGCACCAAACCACGCTGCTGACCTTCCAAAATAACCTGCTTTTGACCGCTGGGCAGGCGGATGATTTGCTTTACGCGGCAGATCGTACCAACCAAAGCCAGTTTATCGGCGTCCACCTGGGCGGCGGTATCATCCGCTTCTTTGCGATAACCCACAATCAGCACCTGTTCACCCCGCGCCATGGCGTCTTCCACATCGCGTTCCACTTTACCTTGCATAAAATCCAGCCGCAGCATGGTATGCGGGAAAACAACAACCTCTTCCAAAGGCAAGACGACATAACTCTTTGCTTCTGACAAGTAAACAGCCCCTCTTTTTATACAATCTGGTTCTCAGATTATGATTCATCCTTAAAATAATTCGCCAAACCTGCCGCAGAATCCTGCCTGCCGCTCACTCGCCCTCAATGCGGCGCCGGAAAGATAAAAAACGGCTTCTTTCGCAATGGCTTGACCGGCGTAAGAAACCGTTTTATCGGTTCGTCTGCTAATTCTCTTCGATCACTAATTTGCCCATCTGCTCCAATTTCTCGAGAGACGCCTCAACCATCCGGACTTTACGCTTCGGCTCCCGCGTCACGAAATTGGCGGTGGTGGAACCGCTAAGGATGTGCAACCCCTCCTGTGCCATGAATTTACCAGCAAACTCCTGATCACTTCTCTTTTGCTCCGGCGGACCGGGCAGAATCGTTAAACTGAGCGCTTTTCTGCGGTGAATCAGCAGAATCGAGGTATCGTCAGCTGCATAACCGCCGGAGATTTTTTGGTTAATGCAAGGATTTTGTCCAGCTTTTGCTGCCGGTGCGCATACTCCGTCAGAGCATGCTGCAAATAATCCGCAATTCCACTGGCTCCGATGCCGAAAACATATTTGGCGCCCATGCCGGCTTGCGTTACGCCGTCAGAACAAAGAAACAAACTTTCATTTTCCCGCAGAATACCGAAACTTTCCCAGATGATCTCAAAACCTGCCGTGTAGCAACGCGGCTTCATCACCTGCGCTGTCCCTTCACTGATCAGAATCGACCTGGGTGATTCGTGATCCTCTGTTTTCTTATTAATTGCTGTCAGGAAGATGTTCGGCAAGGAATTGAGAAATCATCGCCAGAGATGCTGACATATTCTCGCTTTTGATAAAAATCCCATCGGGGACCTTGAGATTGACCGGAGCAAAATTCCAGATGGCAATGATGCCGCCCGCCAGCATCAGGTCACACACCGATTGCGCCTGATCGGCCGGTACTGTAATAATTCCAATATGAATCTTTCTGCTCTGACACAGATTGATGAATTTTCCCATTGGCAGGATCAATTTGCCTTCGATTGTCATATGATGCAAATTGGGGTTGCTGTCAAAACCCGCAACGATATTCAAGCCATAAGTTTGAAAACCGGGATAGGTAAGCAGAGCCTGACCTAATTTTCCAACACCAACCAGCACGGCTTCATCTTTACTGTCATATCCCAGACGGGATTCAATCCCCTTGGTCAATTCATTGATATTAAAACCGGTCCGGGGTTTGCCGCCGGTCATACTGACAGCAGCCAAATCTTTTCTGACTTGAACTTCATTCAATTTCAAGCTGTTGGCAATCATCGTGGCGGAAATGCTGGTGACTTCTTTATGATTGATTGTCTGCAAATAGTGCAAATAATCCGGCAGGCGCTTGAGTGTTTGCATTGAGATCGGCTTTCGATTTTTCATTGTCACAAAAAGAGTCCTCCTTGTGCAGCTTATTTCGATAACATTATATCGATTACCGGTGTTCCCGTCAAGAGCAGCGCTCCTGCATTTTCACCTGATCTCATTGCGCGTTGATTCGGCATTGCTGAAAAACAGACTGATCATTCTGCTGTGAAATGATCAGTCTGTTGCCCGAGGGTTCCATCCCTTGCCGGCGTGCAGGTGATGGTTTTTATGCTTCGTTTTGCTCGCCGCCGACCACCTTTTCTCCGTCGGCAAGATAATTGTCATGCGATAACAGCAGGACCGGTGTTTTTTCTTTGCGCATAACCGCATCATCAATAATCACTTTGCGGACATCCCGGCGGGAAGGTATTTCATACATCGTCTGCATCAAGACACCTTCCAGAATGGCACGCAGCCCGCGTGCTCCCGTATTGCGGATGATGGCTTCTTTCGCAACTTCTCTGAGCGCATCGGCCGTAAATTCCAATTCGACAGCATCAAGAGCGAACAGCTGCTGATATTGTTTCACCAAAGCGTTCTTCGGTTCGGTCAGAATGCGCACCAGTGTATCTTCGTTCAGCGCATCCAACGTTGCGATGACAGGAATACGACCGACCAGTTCCGGAATCAGTCCATAACGAATTAAATCAGCCGGAATGACCTGATGGATCAACTCGTTCATGGTCATTTCCTTTGCAGCCCGCACTTCTGCACCAAAACCGATCGTCTTTTTGCCGACTCTCGTCTCGATCAATTTGTCCAGACCATCAAACGCACCACCCACAATGAAGAGAATATTGGTGGTATCCAGTTGGATAAATTCCTGGTGCGGCAATTTGCGGCCGCCCTGAGGAGGCACATTGGCTACGGTGCCTTCCAGAATTTTCAATAACGCCTGCTGCACGCCTTCGCCGGAAACATCCCGGGTGATGCTGCGGTTCTCGCTGCGGCGGCTGATTTTATCAATTTCATCGATATAGACGATCCCCTGTTCCGCCCGTTCGATATTATAATCGGCAGCCTGAATCAGACGGAGCAAGATATTTTCCACGTCTTCACCGACATAACCTGCTTCGGTTAAAGTGGTAGCATCGGAGATGGCAAACGGCACATTGAGGATCTTCGCCAAGGTCTGAGCCAGATAGGTTTTACCCACGCCGGTCGGACCCAGCAGCAGAACATTGCTCTTGGCTAATTCCACCTCTTCATTTTTTTGTTTGCTTTTTGATTTTGTTCCCTGGATGCTGCTCTTTTGACGGATTCGTTTATAATGATTGTAGACTGCAACAGACAGCGACTTTTTCGCTTCTTCCTGACCGATGACATATTGATCCAGTGCCTGCTTAATTTCCAGAGGTTTCATCAATTCCTCCAGCGCAAACGCTTCTTTGGGATCATTTTTCAGTTCGTCTTCTAAAATCTCGTTACATAAATCAATACACTCGTTGCAAATAAAAACTCCGTTGCCGGCAACTAATTTACGCACTTGATCCTGCGGCTTACCGCAGAAGGAACAAAAAAATTGTTTCTTATCGTCCCGAAATCCTTTCGCCATCTTTCTCCTCGCTTAATCCAATCAAACCTGAAACGCAATGATTATTCCACTGCCGCTTCGGTTAAGAATTCTATTGTTTTTTTATAAGCCACTTCGGCAGCGATTTCCGGATACATTCCTTGATCATTGACGATTTTCTGGAATGCATCCACTTCCATTTGGTAGGTTTTGGCCATTTCAGCCACTTGTTTTGCGATTTCTTCTTCTGTTGCCACAATGCTTTCCACTTTCGTGATCTGATCAATGACCAGAGTCTGTCGCACCGCTTTTTCTGCCTGCGGTTTGAAATCTTCTTTCATATTTTCCGCTGTTTTACCGAGAATCTTTTGGTAATCAGCTAATTTCAGACCCTGACGCATCAGAGAATTCTCAAAGTTACGCATCATCTGCTCTGTTTGACGACTGATCAGAATTTCCGGAATTTCCACCTGCGCATTCGCCACTACTTTGGCCAGCACAGCATTCCGCTTGGCTTCTTTGTCCTGTAAGACTGCCGTTTCTTTCAGTGTATTTTCCAGCTGAACTTTCAATTCCGCCAGCGTCTCCACATCGGAGACATCCTTGGCAAAATCATCGTCCAGGGGCAAAATTTCTTTGCGATGGATTTCAGTGATTTTGCAGAGGAAAACCGCGTCTTTGCCGGCCAATTCGGCAGCATGATAGCTCTCCGGGAAAGTGACCTGAACCGTAACCTCTTCGTCGATATTTTTACCAATCAATTGATCTTCAAAACCGGGAATAAAAGAATTGCTGCCCAATTCCAAATCATAATTCTCCGCTTTGCCGCCTTCAAACGCCACACCGTCCACAGAACCGTCGAAGTTCAATTTAATAAAGTCACCCGGTTGCGCGGCGCTTTCCACGGGAACCAGGCGCGCATGTTCATCCTGCAAACGCTTCAGTTCGGCTTCCACCGCAGCTTCGCTGACTTCGCTGTGTTTTACTTCTACTTTAATCCCTTTGTATTCGCCCAAGACAACTTCCGGATTTACGGTAACCACGAATTTGATTTCCGCCGGCTGTCCTTTGGCGAAGCTGAGCACATCCACTTCCGGACGGTCGATCGGATCCAGATTGGTTTCTTTCAGCACAAACTCGTAAGCTTCCGGCAATAAGGCATCCACCGCTTCATCATAGAGCATTTCGACGCCGTAGCGGGCCTCCAGCATGGGGCGCGGAAACTTTCCTTTGCGAAAACCGGGAACATTGATTTGTCTGACCACTTTTCTATAGCTTTTCTCCAAACCCTGTTCCACTTCCTCCGGGCTCAGTTCTACGTTGAGCGTAACATAATAACGCTCCTGACTTTGAGATTTCAGTTTCATAATATCATATCCTCCTTTTATTACCGGTCGCGCTGCGCGTCCTTGCTTCATTCCCTCCCTTACCTGGAATCAGGGGAGAGATTCATATACAAATTGGAGCGGAAAACGGGACTCGGACCCGCAACCTCCACCTTGGCAAGGTGGCGCTCTACCAATTGAGCTATTTCCGCACTACGCTTAACATTATATCAAACAAAGCGGAAAATGCAAGGCGGTTCCGACGTTATTTTCTACTGAAAAGATGCAGAATATTGTGCTTTTTGCTGATGAAGATCAACAGGGAATCCCTGGCTGTGCCGGGCTTTCTGTTAAAGCGAGGCACGCAATTCCATCATAGCATCGCGGATTCTGGCTGCTTCTTCAAAATCCAGCGCTTTGGCGGCGGCTTTCATATCTTTTTCCAAACGCCCAATCAAATCCTGCAGCTCACGTTTGTCCATCTTGGCCACTTTCTCTTTGCTGAGATGCTCATAGGAATCCCCTCTGGCAATGGAATCGATCACGCTGTGCACGTCTTTGCGAATCGTGGTCGGCGTAATATGATGTTCCAAATTGAAAGCGGTTTGGATTTTGCGGCGGCGGTTGGTCTCATCGATGGCAATTTGCATCGAATCTGTGATGCGATCAGCATATAAAATGACCTTGCCGTTTGAATTTCTGGCCGCCCGGCCGATGGTTTGAATCAGCGAGCGCGCGCTTCTTAAAAAACCTTCCTTATCCGCATCGAGAATGGCGACCAAAGAAACTTCCGGCAGATCGAGACCTTCCCGCAGCAAATTGATGCCTACCAGCACATCGAAACTGCCCAGGCGCAGGTCGCGGATAATTTCCATGCGTTCCAAAGAATCGATTTCATGATGCATATAGCGGACTTTCACACCCAGTTGGTTCAGATATTCGGTTAAATCTTCCGCCATTTTTTTGGTCAGCGTTGTGATCAAAACGCGTTCCTGCCTGGCGGCACGCAGTTTGATTTCCGCCAATAAATCATCGATCTGACCCTTGATCGGTCTTAAATCCAATTCCGGATCGAGCAGACCGGTTGGCCGGATGATCATCTCCACGGTCTGACTGCTGTGAGCGGCTTCATATTCACTCGGCGTCGCCGATACGAAAATGACCTGATTGATATGAGCTTCAAATTCGGCGAAGGTCAGCGGCCGATTGTCAAAGGCAGACGGCAGGCGAAAACCGTACTGCACCAGCTTTTCTTTGCGGGCGCGGTCGCCGCCGTGCATGCCGCGAACCTGCGGAATCGTGACATGCGATTCATCCACCATCATTAAAAAATCATCCGGAAAATAATCCAGCAGAACATCCGGCGCTGTGCCGGGCATGCGACCGGAAAGCGGCCGCGAATAATTCTCAATGCCGCTGCAAAAACCCATCTCCATCATCATTTCCAGATCATACTCGGTGCGCTGTTGAATGCGCTGCGCCTCAATCAATAAGTCATTCTCTTGAAACCAGGCCACCCGCTCTTCCATCTCCTGTTCAATCTCCACAATCGCACGCTTCACATTCTCTTCCGAAGTGACATAATGACTGGCGGGGTAAATATCAACGGCATTCGGCGTTTCCAGAATTTCCCCCGTCAATACATTAACACAGGAAATCCGATCCACCTCATCGCCGAACAATTCAATCCGATAAGCCAGCTCGTTGGTATTGGCCGGGATGACTTCCACCGTATCGCCCCGCACCCGAAAGCGGCCGCGCTGGAAATCAATTTCATTGCGCTGATACTGAATCGCCACCAGGCGGCGTAAAATATCTTCCCTGCGAATTTGCTGACCCAGTTCCAAATGCAAATGCAAATTCATATATTCCATGGGGGAACCCAAACCATAAATACAGGAAACCGAGGCGACGATGATCACATCCCGGCGGGTCAGCAAGGCAATGGTCGCCGCATGACGCAGTTTATCAATTTCATCATTGATCGAGCTGTCTTTCTCAATATAAGTGTCAGTCTGAGGAATGTAGGCTTCCGGCTGGTAATAATCATAATAACTGACAAAATACTCAACGGCATTCTCCGGAAAATACTCTTTGAACTCGCTGCACAACTGAGCTGCCAGAATCTTATTATGAGCAAGCACCAAGGTAGGCCGCTGGGTTTGCGCAATGACGTTTGCCATTGCAAAGGTTTTGCCGGAACCGGTGACGCCCAGCAAAGTCTGACCCCAATAGCCCGCGTTGATGCCGGCTACCAATTGCTCAATGGCTTTCGGCTGATCTCCTTGCGGCTGATAGGGAGCGTGCAATTGAAATAGTCCCATCTTTGTCTGTTCTCCTCCCAGAAAATCACATTCACCCGTTGCTGTCCTAGTCTGCCGCCAGCAAACCTTGTAGGACTTCCCTTGCTTTCTCGTACTGCGGATCACCGCCGCCGTCCAACAAAACATAACAATCGGCGTTTAAATTCTGCACTGTTGCCAAATCCAGTTGACCGGTTGCCTGCAACCCCTTGCTCGTTTGGTAGGCAGCCACCGCGTTTTGGGTTGCCTCAGCATATTCCGTTTCTGCCGCCACCGGGAAGCCCAGCGCGTTCAGTTTATATTGCAGTAAAGAGAGATCGGATGGTTTCAATTTTGCCACATCAATCGTGCCAAGCGGGAACCAGGCATCCACCACGATGAAATCGGGAGTCAAGCCGACATCGGCGACCTGACGACCATTTCTGGTATACCAGTTGCTGGTGGTAAAAGTAATTCCGGAACCGTTCGATAAATTGACGGAACTCTGTCCCACCCCTTTACCATAACTCTGCACACCGACCAGCGGTACGCCGCTGTCCTGCAAGGCGCCCGCCAACACTTCGGAAGCGCTGGCGCTGTATTGGTTGATCAGCACCACCATTGGGAAACCACGCTCTTTCAGCTGGGAAAACTCCTCATCTGTATAACCATTGGCATAAACAATGGAGAAAATTTTACCCTCCGGCAGCAGACACTGCGCCGATTCCACTACGCCGGTATGCGTACCGCCGCCATTGTTGCGCAGATCGAGAATCAACCCGGTCATGCCTTGCGCTTTGAATTCTTCAACCAGGGCGGCTAACTGCTTGCCGGTCTGATCATTAAAGGAAGTCAGTTCGATATCGGCGATTTTATCATCGCTCAAACTGCCGGTCACCGTTTTGGTTTCTACGGTCGCTCTGGTGACGGTGACCTGCAAATCCTCCATGCTGCCGGGACGGCGGATGGTCAAAACAACATCCGTGTTCACCGGACCGCGCACCAGCGTGACGGCGTCATCGGTGGACCAGCCCACGACATCGACACCATCCACCGCCAGAATCTGATCTCCGGTTAATAATCCGGCGGCTGCAGCCGGAGAATCCTCATAGGGCTGCACGATGGTAATATAACCGCCGTTTTCAATCACAGACGCTCCGATGCCGGAATAAAAGCCACTGCTGTCATCCATTTTCATCGAAAAAGTCTCCGGGTCATAATAAGCCGCATATTTATCATCCAGAGCAGCCAGCATGCCTTCGATCGCACCGTCCATCAGTTTAGCGGTATCCGGGTTCAGAGTGGAATTTTCGGTTACATACTGATAGGCTTCCATAAACGCCGAGAGATCCGGGTTGGATGAGATCAAATTGGCCAGATAAGCAGTGTATTTGCTTTCCTCTGTTTCGGTTAAGCTGCCCGATGGGCTGTTCACCATGTTATAACGGCGCCATAATTGCGTGCCGTTAAAGAGCAGAGCCACAGCGAGCAAAAGACAACCCGCAAAGAAAACCAGATTACCGCGGCCGATCGGCTGTTTCAGCCGAGGCGTCGGTTCCGGCAGCACAGGCAAATGCTCCTCTTCGGGCGGCAACAAAATCGCAGGACCCTGCGCCGCGTCCGGCTCCGGCTGCGTCTGAGCGGGCAGTTCCGTTGTTCCCTCTGCCGCCGGCTCCGGCTGTGTCTGAGCTGGCAGTTCCGTTGTCTCCTCTGCTGCCGGCTCCGGCTGCGTCTGAGCGGGCAGTTCCGTTGTCTCCTCTGCTGCCGGCTCCTGCGGCGTCTGAGCGGGCAGTTCCGTTGTCTCCTCTGCCGCCGGCTCCGGCTGTGTCTGAGCGGGCAGTTCCGTTGTCTCCTCTGCTGCCGGCTCCTGCGGCGGTATCTCACTGCCTGGCATACCTTCCGCGTTTGATGCCAGCGGCTTATTGATCCGATCCTGCTCAGCGGGCTCCGGATTTTTCTTTTCCTCGATTTCCATACAATACGACTCCTTTTGTTGCGGGATTCTCACTCTCGAATCCTGCGCATTCTTGCCAAACCATTCACTTAAGCCAGATAATTCCAGGGGTCAACCCGCTCTCCGTCGACACGGAACTCAATATGCAAATGCGGTCCTGTGCTCCAGCCGGTAGATCCCACCAGCCCGATCACGTCACCCTGATCGACGGTATCCCAAACACCGACTAAAATTTGTGACATATGACCATAGACCGTGACGATGCCGTTACCATGGTCGAGCATGACCATATTGCCATAACCGCCGGTATTCCAGCCGGCATAAATCACCGTGGCGTTGTCCACAGCCAAAATATTGGCGCCGTAAGGACCCGCAATATCCAAACCACCATGGAAATTACTATTGCTACCGCCAAAAGGATCATCCCGCCAGCCGAATTCATCCGTTGTAACATAAGAGCTGGGCAGAGGCCAGATATACTGTCCGCTGCCGTAGACATTGCCCTGATTCTGCGCCTGCAATTGACGGATGGTTTCTGCCAAGGCCACCGCCTGCGCTTCAAAGGCGTCATAGGATGCCTGCCAGCTTTCTTTCTGACTCTGAATGTTCCCCATTAAGCTGTTGCGCTCCGTTTGCATGCTTGCCAGTTCCTCACTGCGGACGCCGGCCTGGTAGGCCAGTGAGGCTAAATAACTGTTATAGTTTTCCAGAGACGTATTGATTTCCTCTTGCTGCTCCCTCAGGAGACGCTGTTCTTCCAGTAATTCGACATCTCTTTGGAACAGCAAAGTGATCTGATCAAAACTGGTCAGAAATTCACTGAAGGAGGAACTGCCGAAGAGGACTTCCAGGTAACTGACGTTGCCGTTCTCATAGAGAGCGCGCAACCGTGTTTTGGAAACTTCGTATTTCTTCTGCAGTTCCGCCTCGATGGAAGCCAATTGCTGCTGCCCTTGCAGCACATTCTGCTCTGTTGTGGCTTTCTCATTTTGCAGATAGGCCAGCTCTTTGCCGGTCCAGTCCAACTCCCAATCGATTTGGGCCAGTTCCGTCAGAAGACTGTTGGTCTGTTGATTGGCCCATTCAATTTTACCCAGCAGTTCCGCTTTCTGCGCATTGGCCGCCGCCAGAGCCGCTTCATAATCTGATACTTCATCGGCACTGGCAAAACTAAAAGCGGCAACCAGACAAAGGCAAAGCAGACTGATGATCCATTGCTGTTTTTTCATTTTTTCACCTATTATACTTTTAAATAACGGCCCAGGGAAAGCGCACTGCCGATAATTCCAATCAGGGCACCCCCGGCTATCAGTGTGAAGAATAAACCGCGCATAAACGGGAACACCGGCAGCACCGGCAGAAAGGGAATCGAGGTTGTCACATAACCGACAAAATAATGATAAATCAGAAAAATGAAACCGCCCGCCAGCAAAGCGCCAAAAATCCCCATGATCATTCCCTCCAAAATGAAAGGCCAACGGATAAACCAATCGGTAGCGCCAACGTACTTCATGATCTGGATTTCCTGCCTGCGGGCAAATACAGTCAGGCGAATCGTATTCATCATCACAAATAAGGTCGCGGTAGCCAGAGCCAACATGACTGCAGTCATGCTATAACGGATCGCCTGGGTGATACTCAGCAGTTTTTCCACTTCTTCTCTGCCATACTTGACTTCCGCGATCCCATGCAGCTTTTCCAAAGCAGATGCCACCACAGCGACCTGTTCGATCTCCGTCGTCGTCACTTCAAAGGAATTGCGTAAAGGATTATCGCTTTCATACCCCGCCAATAAATCCGAACGGCTGCCTAATTTTTTTGAAAGGCGAACCAGTGCTTCCGCATTGGATACGAAGACGGTTTCTTTGACCGCAGGCATGGCTTCAATCTGGCTCTGCAGCAGGGCAATTTCCTCCTGCACCACCTGATCGTCCAGATATGCGGTGATCTCCAACTTACCTTCCACATCGCGCGCGATATAATCCAGGTTGGCGGTCAGCACCAGAAAAAATCCCAGTATGATAAACATTACCAGCGTAATACCCACCGAAGCAAACATCATCCAGCCGTTGCGGCGCAAACCGGTAAAGGCTTCTTTAAAATAATAAGCGATGGTGTGGGGTTTCAATTGTTATATCCCCCTTCCAGGCGTTCATTTACTTTCTTCCCGCCTTCCATCACAATGACCCGATGCTTCATGCGGTTGACCATTTCTTTATCATGCGTCGCCATAATGACGGTCATGCCGCGCTCGTTGACCAAACTCAAAAGGCGCATGATTTCCCAGGAAGTCGCCGGATCCAAATTTCCGGTTGGTTCATCACAGATTAATATACCGGGGTCATTTGCCAGCGCTCTGGCAATGGCGACCCGCTGCTTCTCACCGCCGGAGAGCTGATCGGGAAAGGATTTGGATCTGGTTGACAGACCAACCAATTCCAGCAGCAAAGGCACCCGATTATGAATCTCCCGGTTGGATGATTCCACTACCTGCATAGCAAACGCCACATTTTCATAAACCGTCTTCTGCGGCAGCAGCCGGTAATCCTGAAAAACGACGCCAAGTCTGCGGCGTAAGGCCGCCACCCGGTTGCGGCGCAACCGATTGATGATTTGGTTATCCAGCGTAATCTTGCCGGCTGTTGGGCGCTCTTCGGCAGTCATCAGGCGTAAAATTGTCGATTTGCCGGCGCCGCTGGGACCCACCAAATAAACAAATTCCCCTTTCTCGATGGAAAAGGAGACATTATCCAAAGCCTGCACCCGGTTGTTGTAGATTTTACTGACTGAATCAAAAGTAAACATGATCCTCCCCCTGCGGCCACCGGCTGCTCCCTACCGGGGCTGCCGAAGATCCGCTGATTGGACACCGATCGATCTGTATCCGATTCTGTCTTGAGTTAAAGACGAATGAAAGTGCCTAAAATGTTCCTTTTTCATCATAGGAACTTGCATGAATCTTCGACGAAGTGATTTTGTTTTCCTCTGCTATGCGAATTATTTCATAAAGTTAGCAATAAATGGATTTTACCTGTTGTGAAAAAACGCAAAAGAGAGTAAAATAGAATAACAAGGATTTATGCTGGTCTATTTTTAAGCATTATGATCAAAGACTGCAGCCAAGACAGATCAAAACGCTGTCATATCGCAAGGCAGTTGAAATCAGAGTAAATTACGGTCAGGATAACAGGATTATCGCGGAACTTATGGAGGCAACATGGCTAAAAAAGGTACAAACAAATTACAGCTCATTCCCCTGGGCGGTGTGAGCGAAATCGGTAAGAATATGACGGCACTGCGTTTTGGGCAGGAAATCATCCTGATCGATACCGGTTTAAAATTTCCCGGGGATGATATGCCCGGCATCGATTACATTATTCCCAATTTTTCCTATGTTCTGGAACACAGGGATCTGATCAAAGGACTTTGCCTGACTCATGGTCATGAAGATCACATCGGCGGGGTTGCTTATTTGGAACAGCAGCTCAAAATTCCGATCTGGGGTTCCACACTGACCTTGGGCTTATTGGAAAATAAGCTGAAAGAGCACAAAATAACGGCGGAAACCCACACGATTCAAAATGGCGACATTGTACAGTTCGGTCATCATTTTAAAGTTGAATTCATTCAGAATAATCACAGCATCCCGGACAGCTTTGCTTTAGCCATCCGCACACCGGCAGGAATCCTGATCCATACCGGTGACTTTAAGATTGACCAAACGCCGGTCTCTGGACCCACGATCAATCTGCAAAAGCTGGGAGCCTACGGTCAGGAAGGTGTATTGGCTCTGATGATCGACTCAACCAATGCCGAACGGGAAGGCTTCACCAAATCAGAGCGCGTCGTCGGCAAAACGTTTGAAGAAATTCTGCGCAGCCATACCGAAGGACGCATCCTGATCGCCTCGTTCGCCTCCAATATCCATCGCATCCAGCAAGTCTTTGATGTTGCGGAAAAATACGGCCGCAAGGTTTCGGCGGTCGGCCGCAGCATGATCAATAACATTGAGATTGCCGGCCGTTTGGGCTATTTGAAATATAACGAGAAGAATTATCTGCCGATTGAAGCAGTCAGTTCGATCAAAGACAATGAGCTGCTGATTATTTCTACCGGTTCTCAAGGGGAACCGCTGGCCGGACTGACCCGCATGGCCATGCAGAGCCATCCCAAAGTCAACATTCGGGAAGGCGATCTGGTGATCCTCTCCTCTTCTCCGATTCCCGGCAATGAGCGTTTGGTCAGCAAGGTCATCGACGGTCTCTATCGCTGCGGCGCTACCGTGATCCATCAGGGGATGAGCGAAGTTCACGTTTCCGGTCATGCCAGCCGCGAAGAATTAAAACTGATCCTCAGCCTGACGCAGCCGCGTTATGTCATCCCTTTCCACGGCGAGTACCGGCATCAGGCAAGCATGGTACGTTTGGCCGAAGAAATGGGAATCGGCCGTACCCGCAGCTATCTTGCTGAAATCGGTGATGTGATAGAGATTTCCAACGAATCGCTGCGTAAGGTTGGCACCGTCACAGCCGGCCCGGTTTATGTCGACAGCTCGGGAGTCGGTGATGTGGGAAATGCTGTGCTGCGTGACAGAACGCAATTGTCTTTGGATGGTACTCTAACGGTAGTAATGGCAATGGACCGCAGCCATAAGAATATCCTCAGCGGGCCGGAAATTCTGACGCGCGGTTTTATTTATGTCAAAGAATCGGAAGAACTGATGCGGGATATCCGTCAATTGGTCAAGGGTATCGTGGCAGAACAGGTTCAAATCGGCAATACCGACCTAAACCTCATCAAAAACACCTTGCGGGACGCTTTGAGCGGTTATTTGTTTGAAAAAACCGAGCGTACGCCGATGATCCTGCCGATTATCATGGAAATCAGCTGACGGAGCGATCGGCCGACCCTTATCACTGTCTGAAAAAATCCGCCCGGGCGATCAGCTCAGGCGGATTTTTATAATTAGAAAAGAAATCTTCTAACGCTTGCGGCTGCTGATCAGATTCTTCTCCAGGTAATTTAAGGAATCCAGCGCCAAACAGGTACCCAGGCCGACACACTCGATCGGGTTATCGGCCACGTAAGTATGAATCCCGGTTTCCTGCGTCATCAATTTATCCAGGCCGTCAATCAAAGCACCGCCGCCTGTCATAATGATACCGCGGTCCATGATATCGGCCGCCAGTTCCGGCGGAGTGCGTTCCAAAACAGTTTTTACCAGACTGACGATGCTGTCGATCGGTTCCTGCATTGCTGTCATGGCCTGATGAGAAGTAATTGTCACATTTTTGGGTAAACCGGTGACTAAATCACGGCCGCGCACTTCCAGATAAACTTCGCGCGAGCCCGGAAAAGCGGTGCCGGCTTGAATCTTGATATCTTCTGCGGTGCGTTCGCCAATCAACAGGCGATATTCATTGCGCATAAAGCGAATGATTGCTTCATCCATTTTATCGCCGGCAATGCGGGCCGCTAGAGAAACGACAATACCCCCCAGAGAAATGACTGCGACATCAGTCGTGCCGCCGCCAATATCCACAACAATGGCGCCGTTCGGTTTGGCCACATCAATGCCAGCCCCCATGGCAGCTGCCAGTGGTTCTTCGATCAGGAAGGTCTGGCGTGCTCCGGCTTCGCTGGCTGCTTCCAGCACGGCTCTTTGCTCGACCGTTGTAATTCCGGAAGGAACCCCAATCATCAGACGCGGCCCGAAGAAACGATTTTTACCGCAGACTTTGCGAATAAACGCCTGCAGCATCTGTTGGGTCACATCATAATCGGCAATGACACCTTCCCGCATGGGGCGGACAGCAATAATATTGCCCGGGGTGCGACCGATCATTTGACGCGCTTCTTCCCCGATGGCAAGTATCTTGCCGGTATCTCTGTCGACCGCAACAACAGAAGGTTCATTGAGTACAATACCTTTATTCTTAATGGAAACCAAAACACTGGCGGTTCCCAAATCGATGCCAACATCCATACCAAAACCAAACATGTTAAAATCCTCCCCCGTGTGCCTTTCGATCATTTTCGAACAGGCATGCTTCCGCAGTCCCAATTCAGATTCGCCGCTGTTTTCACTGAATCCTGCCTGTCCTATGAAATTTGTATCTCCTGTCCGCTCCGATAAAACATTTTTTTAGTCTCAGCACCGCGGCCCACAGCGATTGATGAGAAGCAACAGAATTCTTGATAATTCAAATCAATTCCCGGAAAAACCGTCTGCCTTACGACTAACTTTTGGACTTCGGTTCTTCCGCAGCTTTTTTACCGGGCAATGGCTGAGGATTCTGCTTTAACCAATATAAACCTTCACGCAGTACAACGCGGTCACGCAGCAGGATATATTTCATGGTATAATCAACGCATTGGTTCTTGCGCATGCGGAAACTGGCCTGCTTGGGTGTAAACCAACGCAATTCAAAGCCCAGCCGTCTTTCATTGGCACTCAAGTCGTTGCCAATCGCTTCTCCGCTAACCCTGCCGACAAAACAATAAGAAAGCTGCAGATAATGATTCTGTGCCTTATGTTCCTCAATCGTACCGATTTCGGCTAAAATTTCCACCGGGAAACCGGTTTCTTCCCGTACTTCTCTGATAAAAGCCGCTTCTTTGCTTTCGCCGGGCAAGATGCCGCCGCCGGGCAGTTTATAGATGCTGAGTTTTCTTAAGTACATTAAAGCGATTTTGCCCTGATCATTGATGACCACGCCTCTTGAGCCATAACGGGAAATACGGGACACCAGACCAAGATCTTCCCCGGTCACCTGTCTGTCGGTAATGCGTCCCAAAAAGCGCATGTTCTTTACACCTCTTCACTCTGCAGCCTTGACAGTTCTGATTTGAACGCGGTTCGCGGCCTGATCCGCCGCTTTCTGATCCCGGGCCCGGACGCGCTGCCGGTCTTCGTCTTATCTCGTTTCTGCTTCATCTTCCAAAGGGCGCATCAACGGGAATAAGACTCCGTCGCGAATATTCTCCAGGTTTAAAAGCACCTGCAGTAAACGGTCAATCCCCATGCCCCACCCCGAAATCGGCGGCATACCATATTCCATACACTTGAGATATTCATGATCGAGCGGCATCGCTTCGGCATCGCCCCGGCTGCGCAATCCCGCCTGCTGTTCCAAACGGATGCGCTGATCAACCGGATCGACCAATTCAGAATAGGCATTGATCAGCTCCGCACCGTTGACTACCAATTGGAAACGATCGACAATCTGATTGTTCTCATCATTGCGCCGCGCCAAAGGGGAAAGATCCAAAGGATGACAGATCAAAAAAACCGGACTGATCATAAATGGACGGCTGACCTTTTTGTATAATTGATCAATCAGATTCCCTTTACCAAGGCTCTCCAGATTTTCATGTTCCAGTTTGATTCCCTGCCCGCGGATGGCGGCCAGCAGTGCGGCGGCATCCGCACACGCGTCGATATCGATCGCCGTATCTTTGAGAATTAAGTCCCGGAACGAAACGACCGGCCATTCCCGGCTGAAATCAATCTCCTGCTCACCGATTTGCAATAAGGTGCTGCCGAACAATTCCTGCAGCACAGTCAGAATCAATTCCCGCAGCATCTTCATATTGTCCCGGTAATTAAAGTAAGCGCTGTAACCTTCAATCATGGTGAAGTCCTGTAAATGTACCGGACTGATTCCTTCGTTCCTAAAACAGCGGGCAACCTCAAAGACATGCTGAAAGCCTCCCACGATCAGGCGTTTCAGATAAGTCTCCGGCGCGATCCGCAGGTAAACATCCAGATCGAGTGAATTATGATGGGTCACAAACGGCGTTGCCAGAGCGCCGGAGGCCTGATTGGTCAGGATCGGTGTCTCCACCTCCAAAAAGCCTCTGTCTTCCAGAAAATGCCGGATGGTACTCAGCAATTTGGAGCGCATCAGGACAACCTTGCGTGTTTCTTCATTAGAGATCAAATCAAGATAACGTTGGCGATATCGTAATTCGGTATCCGCCAAGCCATGCCATTTTTCCGGCAATTCCCGCAGCGCCTTACCCAGAAAAGTATAACTTTCCACTTGCAGAGAACGCTCACCGCTGTTGGTGGTAAACAGGGTGCCGCAAAAACCAAAAAAATCGCCGATATCGACAATCTTATGAAAAAAATCATATTGGTCTTCCAATGTGTTCTTCTTGAGGACAAACTGCAGTTTGCCCTCAAGATCCTGCAGATGCCCAAATGTAATCTTACCCATCTTGCGCATCGAAACGACACGTCCGGCAATCCGGACATCCGCTGTGCCGTCCGGCAGAAGAAACGCATCTTTTAACGTGTGGCTGACAGAAAAGCGCTCAGGATAAACTTGAATGCCTGCCTCCTGCAGCAATTTTAGCTTATCGACTCGATAGTCGGCGAACTTATCATAATAGTCTTTATATTGTTCCACATCCATTCACATAACCTCCACCAGTTTACTGAATTATAATTGTAACCCCCCGCATCTGTTAATGTCAAGTAGCAGCGAAGAAATTATCATATATCTCATATTTACGTTAAAATCCAGCCCTTTTCATCTTGACACTGCAGCAAAGCGCCTCTATAATTATATATTAAGGAAGCTAATGGTTTAAGAAACGAATCAAATCGATACGGAAAGGTAAAAATCATGAAGAACAACGAACTACATATCTATCTTGGCCGCCTGTTCCGCAGTCACTGGCGCGAAACCACCAATCGTTTTGCGAAGATAGGTCTGAGCAGTGCGCAGCCGAAATTACTGCATTATCTCTCCAACCATCCCGGTGCCATGCAGCGGGAAATTGCGGATGGCTGCAGCATCGAATCCGCTACCGCCACCAGCATCTTAAGCGGCATGGAACAAGCCAAATTGATTTACCGCGAAGCGGATGGCAAAGACCGCCGGATCATGCGGACTTTCTTAACCGAAAAAGGACAGCAAACGCAGCAGGAAATCGATCGTATTTTCTTTGAAGTGGAAAATATCTGCTATCAGGGTTTCAGCGAAGCCGAAATCGAACAATTGTATCTCTTCCTGGACCGAATGTATCAAAATATGCAGAAAACCGAAAGCGAATAGGAAAATCCTGCTTCTTCACGCATAAAATTCCAACCTGAAATAACCGTCTCCCGCTCTGATTCGCACAGCGGCAGACGGTTTTTCTTGCATTCGCTTCTCACTCTTATTTTGCATCGGCCCAGCTGTTGCCGATGTTGGCTTCTGCCGTCACGGGAACTGTTTTCAGGATGAATTTACCCGCCCGTTCCATTTGAGTCTTTAAAAAATACTTGGCGGCCACGCCATCCTCTTGCGGCACTTCCATCAATATTTCGTCATGAACGAAGCCGATGAGATGCCACTTGGGATTGACATTTTCCTGATAGATCAGGCAGATCGCTTTTTTGGCAATATCGGCTGCCGTTCCCTGCACCGGCATATTATATAAGCCGGCCAAACCGGCGACAGTACTCCAAATATAGCGTCTGCCGCTGAGGGTACGCGTTTCTGCCGGGATTCCCGCTCTGCGGTCTGCCTCATTTTGTAGGCGAACCTTCTGATGCCAGCGGGCAATCCCCCGATAAGCCATAAAAAAGCGCTGCCGGAATTGTTCCGCCTGTTCCAGCGTCATCTCGGCGCCGTAAGTATCCCGCGCGTAAGTTTGCAGTCCTCTGGCTCCCATGGCGTAGACCAAACCGAAATTAATCGCTTTTGCCGCCTGACGCTGCTTCTTATCAATTATTTCGATCGGCAGACCGGTAACCAGGGAAGCGGTCAGGCGATGCAGGTCCTCACCCTCCCGATACGCTTTGATCATCCGGGCATCCCGGGCTACTTCCGCCGCCACCCGCAGTTCAATTTGCGAATAATCGGCTATCACGAGCACGTTACCCGGCGCAGCCTGGAAACAACGGCGAAAGGCTTCTTCCCTGGGTGTAGCCTGGATATTGGGGGAAGCGCAGGAAAACCTGCCGCTGCCGGCTCCCATTTGCTGATAATGCGAATGAATACGTCCGGTCAGCGGATGGATATAACCCGGCAGAGCATCAATAAAAGTATTCAGTTGCTTGGCAACTTTGCGGTACTCCAACAGTTGGGCAACTTCCGGATAGGTCTCCGCCAACCGGGTCAGCGTGTGCCGGCTGGTATCGGGCAAAGCAATGCCGCGGCGTGCCAGGGCGGCGCGCAGTTGTTCCGGGCTGTCCAGATTGACCGCCGTCGTATCCGTCTCTCCCAGTAAATTCATCTGGGATTTTTCGGAAGAAAGTAATGGAGACAATTCTTTTTCCAGGCGATCAGCTTCCCTGTGCAGCTGATCGCCTAAGGTCCGCAATACCTGCTGGTTCAGATACATGCCGGTCAATTCCATATCGGCTACGCCGTACACACAATCAAATTCTATTTTAGCCACATCCACCAGTTGATTTTCCACCAGGTGCTCCACCATCGCAGCACGCAGCGGCAATAATACTGCGGTGGCCTGCGCCTGCAGCAGCAGCCTGTCTTCCCGGCTGCGCTGCTCCGGACCGTTGTCTTCCGGCAAAACGGTCAGCGGATACCGCAAAAAAAACCGCGTCAAAGCTGCCAGCTCATATTCCTGTGGCCCCTGCGGCGTTGTGAGCAATTGAGCAGCCAAGAAAGGATCAAACAAAGTACCGTGCAGCAAAAGATCATTGACTTGACAGAATTCAACCGCTTCTTTGGCATGAAAGATTACTTTCACCGTCTTGGCGTTGCCGAATAGCCGCCGCAAGGGAGCTCTGTCGGCGGCGCTTGGAAAGCGAGTAAATTCCACCAGCCAGACATCATCCTTGCCTGTATTCAGGCCAATCATTTGCAGAGGATGCAAATAAGGGTCAGGCCCTGCTGTCCGGATACTGATTGCCAACAGACGCTGTCCGCTCAGCTGTGCTACGGCTTCTTCCAACTGCGCCGTTTCCGTTATATAATGATATTTCACAGGTCCCGCCTCCTGCTCTCGCGTTTTCGCCGCCGCAGCCTCTCCTGCTGTCGTCTCTTTTCATTCGAGACACCGGCAGCCATTTCCTTTGTCAGTCGGTCGATGCACCGATTCGCCGCCCGCGCATGATGCCTTTTGCCGCCGTTTGTTCCGTTAATCGGATTCCTGAATATAAACTGCACTTTGCGCGAGGATCTTACTTTACCCTTATTTTGAAATATGCTATACTATGAATATAGTAACAAACCTGCGGGGAGGTGTTTTTAATGATCAATGAAGAGTCGGCAGGCGGCGTGATCGTCTATCGCGGCAATGTGCTGGTGGCGCGCAACCGCTTTGGCAGCTGGGTTTTTCCCAAGGGCCATCTGGAAGAAAACGAGACGCCGGAAATTGCTGCCTTAAGAGAAGTGGAAGAAGAAGTTGGCTTAAAGGCAATCATTCATGAAGCCATTGGAGAAACCAGCTATCAATTTAATTCCTCCGGTAAACTGCATAATAAAATCGTGCATTGGTTTTGGATGCGGGTGGAAGATCCCTTTTATACCTTAAACCGACGGGAAGGCTTCATCGAAGCGGTATTTGCTCCGGTCGAAGAAGTGCAGGCGATGCTGGCTCATGATAATGACCGACTCCTGCTTGATAAGATTGCTCTACGAATTAAAGCAGAGGAGATGCAATTACATGAATCCAACCACCCTACTCTTTGATTTGGACGGGACTCTGATCGACACCCGCGCTTTGGTCGTAGCCTCGTTTCAGCATACCTTTCGCACGGTGCTGGGTTTGGAGATCTCCGCTGAGGAAGTTCTCAACGACTACGGCCGCCCCTTAACCTATTCTTTCGGCCGTTACACCAACGATGCCGCCGTGATCCGGGAAATGCTGCAAATCTATCGCCGGCATAATCTGGCGGCGCACGACCAGATGGCACAGCCATTCCCTTTCATTCAGGAAGACTTGCAAGCCTTGCAGCAGGCGGGTTATCCGATGGGTGTTGTCTCCTCCAAAAAGCGCCTTACCGTCATGAAAGGCATCCGCCTCTTTCAGATGGAAGCGTTTTTTCAGGTTTATGTCTGCGAAGAAGATACCAAAATTCACAAACCGCAGGCAGAACCCTTGCTGGAAGCTTGCAGACTGCTGCAGATCGAACCGTCCGCCGCGCTCTATACCGGCGACAGTCCCTATGATATTCTCTGCGCCAAAGCAGCGGGTTCCCCTTCTGCGGCGGTACTCTGGAGCAACTTCCCCAGCACTGTCTGGGATGAACTGCAGCCTGATTATCGTCTGCAGCGTCTGGCCGATTTGTTGGCTTATCTCCAATAAAGGCAATTCCCCGGTGCTTCCCGGTTTTTCTACCGCCAGGATCACAACGGTAAGCGAATAATCCAGCGTTGTCCCGACGGATTTTCCATAAGGATGGTGGCGGGTATGTCTGAGCAAATCTGCGGCATTATTCTCGAAGGACCTTCCTGTTCCGGCAAGACCTCTCTTTTCAATGCAATTCAGCGCTATCACCTCACGGAAGCGGGAGCCGAACGCAATGTCATCTATTTGGCGGAACATTATTCGCAGAATCTGAATTGGGTCAACGGTGTCTTGCAGGGAATGAGTCGGGCAGAAAATCTGCAGGTACTGCGGGAGCGAGTTGCCCTCCTGGAGCAATTGAATCGCTATGCAAATTCCATGGGAATCCATTCCCGCCGCTCACGGGGACTCTTCTTTGTCTTTGAACGCTTTCATTTAAACTTTGCGGTTTGCTTTCGGGATGGCGGCAGCGAAGAGTATGTAGACTTGCAGCAGCGTTTGACCCAATTGCATGCACTGACCGTCTTATGCACCATCAGTCCGCAAAACGTACTGGCACGCTTAGAGCAGCGGGAAGCCAGCTCCAACCGCATTTTTACGCAAAATGATATCGATGCCTATAACGAAAAACAGCGGCAGTTCCTTGCCTGTGCGCAGGGTTCCTTGCTACCGACCGTCATCGTCAACACCGACAGTATGGCCTGGGATGCTTATACCGCTCGGATTTTTCGACGCCTGCGCGCCTGATTCCCTGCCAATCTGTTCAGTTAAAAAAAAAAGAGGATTGTCCTTTCCTGAGCTCAGCATCGGAGAAAGACAATCCTCTTTTTAATTTTCTTTTTGCAGCAAGTAACGAATCGCTTCGCCGGCAGCCAGCAAGCCGGCAACCGACGGCACAAAACTGATGCTGCCCGGCGGTCTGCGTTTCAGTCTGACCGGTTCTTGCCTGCCGGTTTCTGCTTTCACCTTGTCCGGCGCCTCCGGTAATTTCTCTTCTGTTCCGCCGGTATCAGCACTGTCTGCCACCGTCATCGGCGGCAAGGGGGAATAAATTACCTTGATCCCTTTCTGGATGCCGCGCCGTTTCAATTCCCGCCGCAGCGCTCTCGCCAGCGGACAGGTGTGGGTCTTGCTGATATCCGTAATCAGAAAGCTGGCGGCATCCAGTTTATTACCGGTCCCCATGACACCGAGGACAGGAATCCCGGCCAGGTACATTTCCGCCAATAAAGCCGCTTTCGCCGCCACACTGTCGATTGCGTCGATGACATAATCCGGCTTCCGTTCCAGCAGATCCCGTAGATTGGCCGCCGTGACGGTCAGGCACAGCATTTCAATCTGACAATCGGGATTGATATCCCTGATGCGTGCCGCGGCTGCCGCCACCTTGGTCATACCGATCGTAGAATGCAGCGCCAGTAACTGCCGGTTGAGATTGCTTTCCTCAATAAAATCGTCATCCACCAAAATGATGCGGCCAACCCCGGCACGGGCAATCGCTTCCAGCGCAAAAGAACCGACGCCGCCTAAACCAACGATCATCACACTGGCGGCCTGCAGGCGGCTTAAACCTTGCTCCCCGATCAGCAAAGCGGTTCGCTGCCATGCTTTGGCATGGCTCATATTGTCATCTCCTCCTTTAAGTCACGCTGCATTTTTACCAGCACCTGCCGCCTTTCAACGGCGGTTACTTCTCTATTCATACAGCATTTTCTGTTACATTATAGCACCACCGCCGGCAAAATCCAAACCTTCTTCTTGATAGATTCAAGCTTTCGTCACGATTCGCTCTTGCGTCACAACAAATTCTGCGATACAATACTGAATAGACAAATCGCATGACGCAGGTGAACGATATGCAGTCCCGTAAGCTTTCTTTCTTCTGGATTCTCCTGACAATCAGCGCTATTCTGCTGCTCAATGTGCAGCTGGCGGCGCCTCGTGAGCAAATCCAGGAGCTTCCGATACCAAACCCGATCCTTTTAGCGAAACCGATTCCCTCGGTTATGGATAATATTGTCGTTCCGGCGGACGGTCAATTAAAGCCGGCTGCTTACGACATTGATTTGGATCCTTTTTTTGCCGATAGCTGTTTTATCGGCGATTCTTTTACCAATGGATTGGAAGGTTACACCAGATTAAAGCAACAGGCTGTTTTTCTAGACGAAGTCGGTATGACCGTGGCAAAAGCGGAGGCACGGCTGAGTGAATTGAGCCAAATAACACCGAAGCGCATTTTTCTGCTGCTTGGCATCAATGATATGGGTTATGGTTACAGTCCGCAAGAATTTGCGGCGCAATACCAGCAATTGCTGACAAAACTGCAGACGAACTGGCCGCAAGCCAAGATTTACGCACAAGCCATATTCCATGTCACTGCCGGTCATGAGTCATTCGACTCCTGTCATACCAACGCAGCCATTGCTGCCTATAATGCGGCTTTGGCCGGGGTTTGCCGTCAATCCGGCTTCGCTTATCTGGATATCGCTTCTGCTTTTTGTGACCAGGCCGGCGTCATGCGGGAAGCGGAAAGCCCCGACGGGATGCACCTGGAATATTCCGGTCACTTTGTTTGGTTGGAATTATTAAAACAAATCGTACTGGATTACGAAACGTAAGAAACGAAAGAGGTGATGGATCGGTGAAGAAAGCGCGTATTTCCAGCGATACCAGCAAGAAAGTCGCAGCTTTATCCAAAACGGTCTTCATTCTATTACTGACACTCAGCCTACTGGCCGGTTTAATGATTAGTTTCGTAACCAGCCGAACCCCCTGGCAAAGAAATTGGTATACCCCTTCCGTCGTTTCACAATTGAGTTTAGTGCAAATTTGGTCGAATGAGTCTCTCCTGCCCAGCGGGATCGGTCAAATCAGCGATGACGCAGCCATTGTGGCTTGGATTAATACACAAACCACCGGCACGACATTACTGATCGATGCGGAACAGCATTTGCAGAGTTCCGCCAGTATTCTCCTGAAAGATTACTCTTTGTTTGTTTATACCGACGGTGTTCAGCAAGTCTGGCTGCATCGCAGTCAGAAAACACTGGAAGCCTATAATTTGGCAGGTGAAATTCTATGGGAGCATCGTTTCACCAATTGGCCCGGCAATGCCTGGCCCAGCAAAGACGGGTATACGCTTGTAACCACGAAAGAAAATGAAACCGACTGGCATTTAAGCCTGCTGGACTATCACGGCAATATCGTCTGGGAATATATCGAAACCAACTGCACGATTGACTCTGCCGTGCTGGCACCGGGCGGCGCCGGCACTGTCCTCGGTATCACTTCGCTCAACGATGGTTCCTCCTCTTTCCTTTTGATCAACAGCAGCGGTTTTGTCAGCCATCGGATGACGGTCGGCCAATTTAAAACCGCTGTCCCGGTGATCAGTGACGATGGTCTTACCGCCATGGTCGGTGCGGACGACAGGATTTATCGCTTCACCGATCAGGACAAAATGACGGAAATCACCTCAGTCAATCCTGCCACATCTTCAACGGAACAGAATGACCGGTATATCCGGTTACCAGCCGGGATTACTCAGCTCGCACTCAGCCAGACCGATGCTTCCTTTGCGGCGGCCTGTTGGAGTGAAGCAGATAACAGCGGTTGGATTATCGGTTACGATCAGAACAACCAAATAAAATGGAGCTATGCCCTGACGGAACCTGCCCTCAGTCTGAAAATTCATCCTTCCGGTTATGCCGTCTACGGGGGAGGCAAAAGTCTGATTTATGCTCTGTCCAACGAAGGTGCTCTTCTGATTTCACAGCGCTATGCAGATAATGACTTATTTGATCTTGCTTTTTCTCCCAGCGGAGAATACCTTTGCGGTCTCGGTCAAAGCGGCCGCTTAACTTTGTGGAGAATACCTCATTAATTTTTCCATAAAAGGACGTGAACGAAATGGAAAGCATTACCCTGCAGAATTATAACTGGGTAGACGGTGTGATCGTTATCATTCTGCTGTTTGGAGCCTGGCGGGGTTTTCACAACGGTTTTACCAAAACACTGATCAGTCTCCTGGGGGCTGTTGTTGGTTTCATTGCTGCTATTTTCTATTATCCGACTGTTGCAGCCTGGTTCAACTCGAATTGGCAGCTGAATCAAAAAATTGTCGACTTCATCGCACCCAAAATCAATATACCTACCATGAGTCTCTCCGAGGCGGATCCGATTGCCTATTTGATGAAGCAGCTGGCAAGCCTGAAACTACCGCAGGCGGTCCTCGATCAGCTGCAAAAAGCGATCGAAGCGATGGGTACGATCAATTTACAGTCCATGTCCAGCAATTTGGGTGAATTGGTAGCAACCCTGCTGGCCAACCTCTTAATCAGCGCACTGGCTTTCCTTGTGATCGTACTGGCAGTCAATTTGGCCGCCAATCTGCTGCTCTTCTTATTGCGCAATGTGCTGCGGGTCGCCGGCGGTACTTCGGATAAAATCAGCGGTCTCTTGGTTGGTCTGCTGCAGTCGTTCGCTATTCTGATCGGCATTATTGCAGTCGTACTGCCCATCCTGAGCAGCACCAGTCAATCCGGCTTAACAACTGCCGTGAGCGAATCATACCTCGCCAATAAAATGATGGACTTTTTCTATTTCCTGATCGCTTTGTTTTCATCAGAAGGGAGCTAGCTTATGACGGAATATTACTTGGGTGATCTTGTAAAAATGCGTAAGAGCCACCCTTGCGGCGGCGATACCTGGGAAGTAACCCGGATCGGTATGGATTTTCGTATCCGCTGTACGACCTGTGGTCACAGCCTGTTATTGCCCAGAGTGAAATTTGAAAAAAGCGTAAAATCCATCCTCCGCAGAGGGGATGCTGTCCTGACCGCACAGCAACGGCCTGCTTTTACCAATACATCCGACGATAAAAAGGGAAAACAGTCGTTAAAATGAAGTTGCATTTTCGGTTGAATTATGTTAAACTTTAATTCGTTCCCCCGCTCTGCCAAAGGCAGAGCCGTATAGTCCGGGGGGGAGGAGGTGAATTGAATGAATAGTTACGAATTGATGTATATCATTAATCCCACGCTCGAGGGCGATGCTCTGGAAGCAGTGAGTGAAAAAGTGAAAACATTAATCGAAACCGTTAAGGGCAGCGTAACAGAGGTGAAAAAATGGGGTAAGCGACGTCTCGCTTATGAAATCAATGATTTCAAGGAAGGTGTCTACCTGATTGTTACCTTTGACGCCGATCCTTCCGCTATCACTGAAATAGACCGTGTTTTAAAATTAACGGAACCAATTATCCGTTTCATGATTACAAAAGTAGAAAAATAGCCCTGTCATCTGTCGGCATAACAAACAAAAATGGAGGATGCAACAATGGTTAACAATATCGTCTTAGTCGGACGTCTGACCCGAGATCCGGAAATGCGTTACACACCCAGTGGTTCTTCGGTTGCCCGTTTTACTTTAGCTGTTGACCGCAATATGAAGGGTCCGAACGGAGAACGTCAGACCGATTTTATTCGTTGCAGCGCCTGGAATAAACGCGCCGAGTTCGTCTCCAATTATGTGCATAAAGGCCGGCTGGTTGCTGTGGAAGGTTCTTTGCATATCAACAGTGTCACCCAACCCGATGGCAGCCGCAGGGATTATACCGAAGTGACCTGCAACAACATCACTCCTTTGGATCGTCCCAAAGAAACCAACATGGAAAGCGGCGAAATGCCCGGCGATCTGCCGTATGAACCCTATGACAACAATGACAGTAAAACCGGTAAACAGCCCGGCGAAAGTGATGACGATGTTCCGTTCAATTTCTAATTCAAGCAAATAAACATGAGTAAAGGAGTCATTCAATATGGCCGAATCATACAATCGCGACCGCGGTGATAAAGACGAACGTCGCCCCAAGGGCCGTCGTCCCAAACGTCGCGTCTGCAGTTTCTGCGTCGATAAAGTGGAAACCATCGATTATAAAGAAGTCGATAAATTACGCCGCTTCCTGACAGAACGTGGTAAAATTTTACCTCGCCGTATCTCCGGATGCTGCGCAAAACATCAGCGCACCCTGACCCAGGCAATCAAACGGTCTCGTATCGTTGCTCTGCTTCCCTTCACAACCGAGTAGAAACCGCAAGAAACGAAGATCGCTTCAAACAGATGGTTTGGAGCGATCTTTTTTGCCTTGCCGCTTCTTTTTTCCCAAGCAGGATTCAATACTGTTTTAAGCGAATAAAGAATAATTGACATTACTTGGCTCCGATGAAACGAGGTGAACATCAATGAATCGTCGATTCTCCGTCCGTATGGTCACAGAGGGGGCTATGCTGGCCGCTGTTTTTGTCCTTCTGGCCTTAGTGTCTTACTATACACCGCTGGGAACCCTGGTGATCTTAGCCATGACAACTCCCACCGCCATCATGACTTGCCGCCATGGTTGGAAAGCCGGTTTGCTTTCTGCCATTGCCGCGGAACTGGTCCTGCTCTTACTGCTGGACCCCGTTTTCGTTATTTCCGGTTGCACGACACTGCAATTTTCCGGTCTCATTCTCGGCCTCGGAGTAGGGAAAAAATGGAGCCCCTGGACCACTCTGGCTGCCACAACCGCCGCCACCCTGATCGGCTTTGTTTTTTTAATTGTGCTTTCCTCCACGTTGATGGATTATAATTTTCTGGATGAAATGGTAAAACTCTATCAGGAAGCATCGCAGATTTCTCTGGATATGATCGAACAATTCAATTTTCCGGAAGAGCAATTGGATCTGATTCGGCAAATCCCAACCTATGCGGAAGTTTATTTCGGCCCTCTGCTGCCCATGCTGCTGACCTTAAGTTCGGCCATGAATGCTTTATTGAATTTCCAGATTCTCGGCATCGTGATGAAGCGCATGCACCTGCCGATGGAGCATTTGGCTCCCTTCCCCTCCTGGCGTTTGCCGGATTATACGGGTTTGATTTTCCTGCTGAGTATTTTGGCTAACTCAGGCGGCAGTTATTTCTCAATTACCTGGCTCGCCACCTTGGCGCAGAACATTTTTCAGGTGACTTACTATCTGATTTTGATTCAGGGCCTGGCCGTCATGGTCTGGTTTCTGCAAAAAGTACATGTCAGCAACCTTTTTCGCTGGCTGCTGCTGATTTTTATTCTGTTTAACCCTTATATCTCTACCGGTGTGATCATTTTGGGTTTAGTGGATTTCATTTTTGACTTACGAAAAATCGGACCGCGTTCCCGCGCGCGCGCCGAGCTGCAAAAAACCAATGATGCCGAAAAAAATCACGATCAGACAAAAAACGATCCGCCCTCCCTTTCTTAAGGAAAGGGTGCAAGAAAGGAGTGCTGAACAATGGAAGTAATCCTCACGCAGGATGTGAAAGGGATCGGCCAAAAAGGCCAAAAAATCCATGCGGCAGAAGGCTATTGCCGGAATTATCTCATGCCACGGGGCTTAGCCATCGAAGCGACAGCCGGTGCTCTGCAGCAGATGCAGGAGCGCGATGACAGCAAAGCACGCAGAGAGCAGCGTGAAAAAGAAAAAGCCCAGGAATTAGCCAAAAAATTAGCAGGTATTTCGGTGATTATTCAGTGCAAACACAGCGAAGGCGGCAAACTCTTCGGATCTGTTACCAACAGCACCATCGCCGATGAATTGAGCCGCCAGCATAAAATCAGCATTGATCGCAAAAAAATCGAGATAAAGGAACCGATCAAGACACTCGGAGTGTATGAAGCGGCTGTGCGGATTTATCCGGGCATGACGGCCAAACTGACCATCAAAATTCATCCTCTCGACTAAGCAGCCAATAAACAGTTCTTTCGGGTTTATGAAAAGGGCGATCCACCATCGCCCTTACTTTTGCTCTTCATCTTAGATTAGTTTTAGGGGGATTGAAATTGCAGCATACCATTCATGATTATTTAAACCAGTTCAAGGATTTAAATTGGCAGGATATCGCCAATCAGACAGATCTCTTGACTCAGCGCGTGACTGCCCTGTATGCGCTGATGGCTCAGGTTCTGGGACCGGATCGCTTGGTCGCTCGTGCCGCAAAAATGGAAATCATCGATCTGGTCAGTGACGATGATGAAATGAAACGCCTTTGGGGCTTACAAAAGCTGTTAAGTTCCGACCCCACTCTGCCTGAACCCAAAAAAGAAAATCTGGCAGCGGTCATGGAACAAGTGGAAAATGATCTGGCTGAATTCATCGCCCGCCGCTCCGTGGAAGAGCGTTTGGAAAAAATCGTCAACGAACGCATCCAAAGTCAGCAGGATGACTATATGCGGGACATCAAACTCAGCCTGATCAAAGAAGAAAACGGGCCTGAAACGGAAATCACCACCCGAAAACTAAAAACATTATTGGCTTTGGAAAAACGCAAAGCGCCAAAAATGGCCATGGAGCAAATGCGGCCGCATACTTTGGACGAAGTAGTTGGACAAGCCCAGGCCAAAACTGCCTTGATGGCCAAATTGGCCACTCCTTTTCCCCAGCATATCCTGCTCTACGGTCCGCCCGGTGTCGGTAAGACAACAGTTGCCCGCCTGGTGCTGGAAGCGGCACGCACTTCCCCCCATTCACCCTTCAGCGCCAATGCCCCTTTTATCGAAGTAGACGGTACCGTGCTGCGCTGGGACCCGCGGGAGATTACCAACCCCTTATTGGGTTCGGTGCATGATCCCATCTATCAGGGTGCCCGGCGGGATTTGGCGGATAATGCCGTACCGGAGCCAAAACCGGGTCTGGTCACCGACGCGCATGGCGGTATTCTCTTTATTGATGAAATTGGTGAAATGGACTATCAACTGCAGGCCAAACTGCTGAAAGTACTGGAAGATAAGCGGGTTTTCTTTGAATCTTCTTATTATGACCCGGAGAACACCAACATACCGGAGTATATTCACCGGCTATTCGAAGAAGGCGCGCCGGCTAATTTCATTCTGATCGGCGCTACCACCCGCAGTCCGGAAGAAATCAATCCAGCCATTCGCTCCCGCTGCGCCGAAGTGTTCTTCGATCCTCTCGATAAAAAGGATATCGAACAGGTGGTGCTGGGAGCAGCCAAACGCCTGCATATCAATCTGGCCGGGGGAGCGGAAAAACTGATTGCCGAACATACCGATGAAGCCAGAAAAGCCGTGAATATTCTGGCCGACAGTTACGGTTTTGTGCTCTCCCGGATCAAAGAAAAATTGGATCGCCGGCATAACGTGGATGTTACGGTCGCCGATGTGCAGGAGATTCTGCAAATCAGCCGTATCACCCCGCAAGCTCCTTATCTGGCGCAGGAAACACCAAGAGTGGGTCAAGTCTTTGGCTTGGGTGCTTTTGGTTATACCGGCAGTGTCCTGGAGATTGAAGCGGCAGTCTTCCCTGCCGCGGAGAAAGGCAAAGGCAGCATCCGTTTTAACGATACCGCCGGTTCGATGGCCAAGGATTCTATTTTTGTCGCCTCGACTGTCCTGCGCAAAGTACTCAATCTGCAGCTGCAGGATTATGATGTGCATGTCAATTTTGTCGGTGGCGGCAATGTCGATGGTCCCTCGGCAGGCGGAGCATTGACCCTTGCTCTGATCAGCGCTGTCCGCAATATACCGGTCCGCCAGGATATCGCCATGACCGGAGAAATCTCCCTGCAGGGACTGATCAAACCGGTCGGCGGCTTATATGGCAAACTATACGGCGCCGCCCGGGCGGGAATGAAAGAAATCCTGGTGCCGGCGGCCAACAGCAAAGAACTGCCTGCCGAAATGTACGGCGTCAAGCTGACCCCCTACGCAAACATTGAAGAAGCCATGAAAATCATGCTGATTGAAGCAGTTGATTGAGAATCACAGAACGGAGGTATCCCATGCCTGATCGTAACATGCCCCAGAGTTTGGAAGCAGAACAATCTGTGCTTGGTTCGATGCTGATTGAACGCAACGCCATCACCAGCATCATGGAAGAACTGCGTGAAAACGATTTTTATTGGGAAAACAACCGGGAAATCTACGCGGCCGCCCGTGATCTCTATGCCCGCGGCGAACCGCTGGATTTGATCACTTTAATCAACGAACTTCGCCGCAAACAAAAACTGGAAACCGCCGGAGGTCTCGCTTATCTCAATCAATTGGCGGAAATCGTGCCAACCACCGCTAACCTGCCGGCTTATATCAAAGACCTGCAGGAAAAATCCGCTTTGCGGGCCATGATTGCCAGCGCCCACAAAATCAGCAATCTGGCCTTCGCCGCCGAAGAATCCGCCGGTGAAATTCTCAATAAAGCGGAAAAAGAATTCCTGGAGATCGGCAATCGCCGCGGCAGCGGTTCCACCTACGCGTCCATTGGCAGCATCCTCTTTCATACCTATGAAGAGTTGGAAACCCTGATGAACCAAAAAGGCGGTCTGACCGGCGTTTCCACCGGTTTTTACGAATTTGACCGTTTTACGGCCGGCATGCAGCGCTCGGATCTGATCATTTTAGCCGCGCGCCCCGGTGTAGGTAAAACGACAATCATGACCAATATCTTACAGCACGCGGCAGTCAACAATCATGTGCCCTGCGCTTTGTTCAGTCTGGAAATGTCCAAAGAACAGCTGGCGCAGCGGATCCTTTGCAGCGAGGCCAATGTCGATCTTTATAAACTGCGTAATGGTTATTTGGAAGAAGAAGACTGGAGCAAGATAACCCAGGCCATCGGTCCGCTATCCGCCGCGCCGATCTATATCGACGATACCCCCTCCCTCTCGGTGGTGGAATTTCGCTCCCGTCTGCGCCGCATGAAAGCCGAACTGAATATCGGCATGGTTGCCGTCGATTATCTGCAGCTGATGACCATCGAAAGCAAGCCGGAGTCCCGTCAGCAGGAAATTTCCTTCATCTCCCGGACGCTGAAAGCAATCGCCAAGGAACTCGACCTGCCGATCATGGTGGCTTCCCAATTAAACCGCGGTGTGGAAAGCCGCAACGACAAGCATCCGATGTTATCCGACTTGTTGGAATCCGGCGGTATTGAAGCCAACGCGGATGTGGTTGTTTTTCTCTACCGTGACGACTATTACAATAATCCCAGCAGCGACCCCAACGGAGCGGAACTGATCATTGCCAAGCAGCGCAATGGCCCGACCGGAACCGTCAATCTATTTTTTTTGAAAAGCATCAATCGGTTCGTCAATAAAGATAAGCCGGTTTGAGTAAAGGAGACCTTTAAAACCATGCCCACTCAATATGATGTCATTATCATCGGAGCCGGCCCCGCCGGTATTTTTGCCGCCGCTGAACTGGCCCGTAAAAAGCCAAATTG
The DNA here is from genome assembly GCA_021372785.1 of Negativicutes bacterium. Classification (NCBI taxonomy): domain Bacteria; kingdom Bacillati; phylum Bacillota; class Negativicutes; species Negativicutes bacterium. The sequence continues at coordinate 32,676 of JAJFTT010000006.1, forward strand.
GCGTATCCTGATTCTGGAGAAGGGCAATGATATTCAAAAACGCTACTGCCCGATGCACGATAAACACATTCCCTGTATTCACTGTAAAAACTGCTCCATTACCTCCGGTTGGGGCGGCGCCGGTGCTTACTCCGATGGCAAACTCACGCTGACCACCGAATACGGCGGCTGGCTGGGCGATTTCATCGGCACCAAAGCGTTGGAAGAAATCATCGCTCAGGTAGATGATATCTACGTGCGCTACGGCGGTAATTCCAAAGTCTACGGCATGGATCTCGATAAAATCAAAACCATTCAGCGTCAGGCCGCCACTGCCGATCTGCGCCTGATTCCAGCCAAGATTCGCCACCTGGGTACGGATAAAAACTATGAAATTCTGACCAACCTGCGTCAAGCCCTGGATAAATTGGTGGAAATTCGAACGGAAACCACGGTGGAACAGCTCCTGGTGCAGGACCGTCAGATCAGCGGCGTTGTCTTGCAGGACGGCAGCGAAATCACCGCCCGCTTTGTCATTGCGGCGCCGGGCCGCGAGGGGCACGAATGGTTTTCCGAAGAGGCAAAACGCCTGAATCTGCCCACCACCAACAATCAGGTCGATATCGGTGTGCGGGTGGAAGTCCCGGCTGTGGTGATGTCTGACCTGACCGATGCGATCTATGAATCGAAATTTATTTACTATTCCCACTCCTTCGATGATCAGGTGCGGACTTTCTGTATGAATCCCTATGGGGAAGTCGTGATGGAAAATACGCGTGGCCTGATCACAGTCAACGGTCACAGCTATGCCGACATGAGAACCGAAAACACCAACTTTGCTTTGCTGGTCGCCAAGACCTTCACCCAACCGTTCAATGAACCGATCGCCTATGGTAAAAATATCGCAGCCCTGGCGAATATGCTGGGCGACGGCGTCATCGTTCAGCGTCTCGGCGATCTGCAGTCCGGTCGGCGTTCCACCGAAGAACGGATCAAACGCGGTTTGGTCACGCCCTCCCTGCCGGAAGCCACGCCCGGTGATTTAAGTCTTGTAATGCCCTACCGTCACCTGGTGGATATCATGGAAATGCTGGCAGCGCTGGATAAAGTAGCACCCGGCGTCAACAGCCGTCATACCCTGCTCTATGGCGTCGAAGCCAAATTCTATTCCAACCGCATGCAGGTCAGCAATCAATTGGAAACCAAAATTCACAATCTTTTTGCGGTAGGCGACGGGGCTGGCATCACCCGCGGTTTGGTGCAGGCATCGGCTTCCGGCTTAATTGCGGGCAGAGTCATCGCAGAACGCGATGAAAAGAGTTCTGCTCGGTAAATAAGGGGAATTCATCCTATATTAACTGAATTTGCAGAATTCTTTGAAAAACAACACCCCTTTTTTATTGACATTCCACCGACGTTTGTGTATTATAGATAAGCGATGTCGCAAAAGGGATACTAGCTCAGGGGTAGAGCACCCGCCTTTTAAGCGGGGTGTCGATGGTTCGATCCCATCGTATCCCACCATTCTGGAAGTTTAGCTCAGTTGGTAGAGCATCTGCCTTACAAGCAGAGGGTCAGCGGTTCGAGCCCGTTAACTTCCACCATAAAATTCAAGCGTGTTTTCATTGAATGAAAACGCGCTTTTTTTCTCCCCTTAAAAAGCAATTCGGACAGCAAAAACAGACTCCGGAACAAGTTGACCGCAGTGAACAACCGCTCAGGGTTGTTCTGCACCGCCACGCTGTTCGTCTGAGTCTGTTTTGTTTCGCTCTAAGTGAGCAAATATTTGAATTTTTGCCGCAAATGATGCTATTTCACCGATTTATAACCAAGCAGTTCGATCTGTGAAGTGAGGAAACCGGCTTTCACCGGTTCTTCTTTGACATAATCGGTCGAGAGATATTTCTTGCTGTCGTCACTAAAGACGGTCACGATGGTTTTATTGCCGCCGATCAGATCGCCAACCTTCAAAGCGCCCAAGAGATTCGCACCGGAAGAAATACCGACACCCAGCCCGAGCTGACGGGAAAGCATCTGAGCCATAATAATGGAGTCGCCGTCATCCACGGCAATAATGCCATCTACTTGCTCCATTTTCATCAGAGCCGGAATAAATTCATCGGAAATACCGGCGATGCGGTGTTTGCCAACCTGGTAACCGGTACTCATGGTAGGAGAACTTTCCGGCTCCAAAGGGTAAACTTTGGCGTTGGGATTGATACATTTGATAAAATTGCCGATACCCATTACAGTACCGCCGGTGCCGACACCGGCCACAATCGCGTCGGGAATCAAACCGAATTTCTCAAGCTGTTTGACGATTTCCGGTCCGGTTGTGCTGAAATGCGCTTCCGTGTTATCTTCGTTGGAGAATTGGCAGGGTAAGAAAACGCCGCCTCCTTTGGCGAGTTCTTCGGTTTTCGCAATGCTTCCTACGAAGCCGCCTTCCTCTTCGCTGACCAAACGGATCTCCGCTCCATAGCTGCGAATCAGATTTTTTCGTTCGCTGCTCATCCAGTCCGGCATGTAAATTATAACTTTATGCCCCAAATAACTGCAGACCGCGGAAAATGCGATCCCCGTATTGCCGCTGGTTGCTTCAGCGATGATGTCAGCCGGTTTGACCGTCCCTTTGGCATACGCTTTGCGCATACAATGCAACGCGATGCGGTCCTTGATGCTGCCGGTCAGGTTGTAATATTCGGCTTTGACATAGATTTTTCTGAGTTCACCTTTATACTTCAAAGAAATCTCCAGCAGCGGCGTATTGCCGATCATACTGGAAAGAGCTGCAAACTTCTCGCTGATATCCATAGCAAGAATCCTCCTTTAAAAATAGATATGAAGCCATTGTCTCACTGCAAATTTCCCCGTAATTTTGCGGAATATTGCATACTTTGCTCATTATACCATTGCAAAAAGGAAATTGCAAGCAAGAAACGACTAAATAGGACATTACTAAAACATATCCAGTGAATTAGTAAATAAGCCTGAATCTCCGCCGCACGCTGCCGATAATAGTAAAAAACCCACTGGCTGCTTATTTTTTAAAGCCTATTTTCTGGCAATACTCTCATCTCTTGCTATCTCTCACTGCTGCGGCTATAATAAGAAAAAAAGAAAAGAGTGGATGGAAATGCCGGATACCTATACGCTGCAGGGGACAGTCAAAGATAAAACTGGAAATCCGATCGCAGAAGCGGAAGTCCGCTTGCTCGATCGTCATTTTGAAACCCTTTATAGCGGTCTGACCGATGCAAACGGAAATTACGCACTGCCGGTGCAAGCAGGCGTTTACCCTTTCTTTTTTGCCTGTAAGGATTATGCGCTCAACAATCTGGAATTCTGGTGTCAGGACTTGCCGCTCTGGACGGATCTGAGCCTGGATGCTGTCATCGACAAATTGGAAGTCTATGGCCTGCATTGTTTTTCAATTCGTGGAGCAAGTCCCGCTCTCACCCTTTATTTTCGTCCAATGAGCTTAGAAAAAGTTCTGGCCAAGGAAAATAACCTTTGCCCGGATCTGGAAGCAGCGCAGATCAAGGCCTGGGTGAATGGGGTTGCCTGCCCTTTGCTGCACTGTAATCGAGTAAGCGAGTATATCAAAGCGGATCAAGCGGCGATGGATGCCTTTTTGATCCAAATCGCCCGGCCGGATGGTGTTGCCCTGCTGCCCGATGCAACTTACTACCTCCTGCTGGAAATCAACGACTGTCATTCGGGAGCGGTTGGTCAGGCAGGCGTCTACTTTACTTATTAAGCAGCGGGAAGCAATTTGAAAAAAATAGCTGACGAAGGTGATGGATGGAAGGGTCGGGGTCCTCCAGACACCATCTTTTTTCAACGAAGATGCAATTACAAACGATGCGGAGTATCTGTAGGGAACGGTCTTGACCGTTCCGAACATCACAATCCACAACGAATATTTAGTTACAACCAATGCGGAGTATCTGTAGGGAATGGTCTTGACCATTCCGAACGTAGCAGTTTACAACGAATATTCAATTACACAAGACACAAATACGGAGAACGCGGAGCGGTCAAGACCGCTCCCTACAGGGAGTGCTGCGTCTCCAAATACAACTTACGAGCCATATGATACGAACGTAGCTGGAAATACAGAGAGTGCTGCGCCTCCAAATACAACTTGCGAACCATATGATATGAGCAAGATTATAAAAATAGCTGACGAAGGTGGTGTATGGAAGGGTCAGAGTCCTCCAGACACCACCTTTTTTCAACGAAGATGCAATTACAAACGATGCGGAGTATCTGTAGGGAATGGTCTTGACCATTCCGAACGTCACAGTTTACAACGGATATTCAATTACACAAGACACAAATACGGAGAACGCGGAGCGGTCAAGACCGCTCCCTACATTTCGGCAATGTACTATCGGCAACGCTGACGGAGATTGCGGAGCGGTCAAGACCGCTCCCTACAGAGAGTGCTGCGTCTCCAAATACAACTTACGAGCCATATAATACGAGCGGGGTTAGAAAAACAACAATCGGAATGATCTAAATTGCTCTTCTACTCTGCTAAATCCACCTGTCTTGTATAACGTGCAATCGCCGCTACATCTTTATCCCCTCTGCCCGAAAGATTGACAATGATGCAGTCCTCTTTCGGCAAAGTGCCGGCAAATTGCAGGGCAAACGCCACCGCATGCGCGCTTTCAATGGCCGGGATGATCCCCTCACTGCGGGAAAGCACCTCAAAGGCATGCACCGCCTGGTCATCGGTCACCGCTGTGTATTCCGCTCTGCCGCTGTCCCGCAGAAACGCATGCTCCGGCCCAACGCCTGGGTAATCCAAGCCGGCAGAGATGGAATAGACCGGAGCCAATTCGTTTGCCTCTGTCTGGTTGAAATAGGATTTCATGCCATGGAAGGTTCCCACCCGACCCAAGGTCAGTGTCGCGGCGTGATCCGGTGTATCCAGGCCTCTGCCGGCGGCTTCACAGCCGATCAGGCGAACTTGCTTTTCGCAAGCGAATTCATGGAACAAGCCAATGGCATTGCTGCCGCCGCCCACACAGGCGATCACGGCTGCCGGCAGTTTCCCTTCCGCTGCCAGAATCTGCTCTTTGGCTTCCCGGCCGATGATGCTCTGAAACTCACGCACCATTTCTGGAAATGGATGCGGCCCCACGGCCGAGCCCAGCAAATAATGGGTATCTTCATGACGCTGCATCCAGGACATCAATGCCGCATCCACAGCGTCTTTTAAGGTGCGCGTGCCGCTGGTGACGGCGTGCACCGTCGCGCCCAGTAATTCCATGCGGTAGACATTTAACGCCTGCCGCTTGGTATCTTCCTCACCCATATAAATATCGCAGCTGAAGCCCATTAAAGCCGCTACCGTGGCTGTGGCAACACCATGTTGACCGGCGCCGGTTTCGGCAATTAGATGGGTCTTGCCCATGCGTTTGGCTAATAAAGCTTGTCCCAGCGCATTGTTGATTTTATGGGCGCCGGTATGATTCAAATCTTCGCGTTTTAAATAGATTTTAGCGCCGCCCAATTCGCGGCTGAGATTTTCCGCATAATAAAGCAGAGAAGGACGTCCCGTGTAAGTCTTGCAGAGATGTAAAAATTCTGCTTGAAACTCCGGATCATGCCGGAATTTTTGCCATGCCAAATCCACTTCCTCTACGGTCGGCTGTAATTCCGGCGGGATAAACTGCCCGCCAAATTGACCGAAAAAGCCTGCGGAGAGAGAATTTTGACCAGACTGGAGATTTTCCTTGGTTTCATTCATGGTAATCACCCTATTTCATTGATGGCATGAAACGTTCCTTTCTATTATTCTTATTTTTTTCTGATTAGCAGCAGATTCGATGCCGAATTAAAAGCAAGCGCTTACTTTTTTCCCTGCAAACCGTCTCTTCGGGTACACAAAAAAAGCCTTTGTCTCCTCTCTAAAAGGGACAAAGGCTTATAAAAGCTTCTGCGGTACCACCCAATTTGACGGCAAACTGCCGCCCACTCTTTCGCATACCATCATATGCGCTTCCCTGGATAACGGCGGAAGAAGCCGTCAGCGCCTACTTTTCTAAAAAATTTCGGGCTGCCCTCACAAGTCCATTCACTAAAGCTGATGTTACCGCACTCGCACCATCGGCGGCTCTCTGTTAACAGGCTGCTTTACCTACTCGTCTTGTTCAATGGTTTATGTTTGAGATTATAAGCCGACAGCATCGCTTTGTCAAGCAGAAAATTCTCTGCTATTTATTCTTTGTAACGGCACAGAGTTGTGATCGCCTGCCGGTCCAGCGCCTGTATTTCTCTTAACAATTCTGTGATCGCTCTTCTGTTTTTCGGTTCACGCAAGCCTTGCCAGCCTTTTTCGCGCAGCACGGCATCCACCTTGCGGCTGCGGTTGCGGATTTTGACAAAGCAGCCGGCCACGTCTTTGATCCCGTTCTCGCGCAGAAAATCAGCCGCCCAGCCGCGCGCTTCGGCATTGCTGAACAAGAGATTGCGCTGAAGCTTAGGAATTAAGATTACCACATCCTGAGCAGTTGCTAAATAAGCAAACAGGGCACTAGCAACGCAGCATTCTGTATCATTATATATAATTATGTATCATTTCGCGCTGGCTGTTACTTTATTGATATTAATTAGCATAAAATTCATCGAAAAGTTGTTATTTTTTTCCCGATTTTCTTCGTGTTTCTATTAAAACGTTCATATTTAATCTTATTTTGGCCATTACTATTGGTGAATTATTTCTCAATGGTCTTCGGGTTGACACATTTATACTATTGACTTATTTTGGTATATGTTTATAATATTTCTTAGAGGATTATAAAATAAAAAATGAGGATTAAGAGAGGTTTTGTCATGATTAGGAGAGTCAGAAAATTCATCGCGTGTTTGCTAATAGTCCTAATGTTATCAAGTTCGGTTTTGGCCAATGTAGTGTCTTCCATTGACAATTGTTCTGATTGTGATTGTGCAGAAAGCTATACTGATTCTGATTTTCGTTTAGAATCTACTTCCGAATTTCAGAGAATACTGAACGATCTCCTAGCAACAATCCCTAAAGATGCCACAATTGAGGAATTCCAAAAAACCTTGTCCACCAAGTTTCCGGGAGTTATTGTGGTTAAGAGTGATAAAGTTGACTACGCCAACGATTTAGTTAATTCTTTAAACACATTTACCGAAGCAGAAATCGGAATAATTTATTCCAAGGTTAAAACTATTGCTGATATAAGCTCAGAACACAACTTTGAAAGTTATACAATTATTTGGAAAGATGCTGAACATAATGATTTTTATGTAAAGTCGGCAAAATGGTGTGCCGGATGTGGAGCATTTGTTATGTGGTTATTAGACCAAACAGGTTCATATATATTTGATGCACTTGCAAAACGGTTAGAGACTTGGTTAATTGAAAGAGTGACGTGTGCATACAATCACCTTATCTCCGAAACAAGTACTCTTGTAAGTGTTGAATATGCTCCCACATGTAATATATGTCTCTCTTCTAATAATATGACTTGGAACGGATATTGGTGGTGTACTCTTTGTAATCAGGCGAAATGAGGCGAATAATTTGAACATTTTACTTCTCTATGCCGTATATATTGTTGTTTCATCAAGTTCCACGTATTATCTTGCTAGACTATTTCTAAAAAAAGTAAATGTTTCATGGTTGTTTTTATTCTTGATATTGAACTCTTCGTGTGTGTTTTTTCGCTGGAGTAATAATTTGACTCCTCCAACATATACACTAGTAATAACTAAGTCATTGATTTCTCTCGTCTTTTTTTTGAAAGATTTCTCAAAATGGAAAAGATCAACACAACGGTCACTATAATAGAAATCAATCGGGAGGTCGGCTATCCATTAATTGGATAGCCGACCTCCCACAGCATCGTACGTACTTCGGTAAACGGTACTTCCTCAGTTTACACAATCATCAACTCGTAACAGTTTGCAGAAATAAAGTATCCGGCTCTCAGAAGGTGCTGGTTGGTAAGAGAGCTAGACAGGATTGGGCTATGGGCTGTTCGCCAATAGCCCTTTCTTGTATTTGCCCACATCATGCCAGATCAGTCTTGATTCCAAGATGAACCAGCTGAGTGTTGCGTGTTTTTACTCACTTCCATCGCTTCCAGGTGACCATTCTGATTCGACTTCTTGTCCACTCATCCAGGCCCTCCAACAGCGCTTTCATATCCGCTAGGTAGAAGCAGTTCACCCATCCTTTTATTAAGTAGTGAGTTCTTTCTTACGTCGGTCTATGCTCATCCCATTGCTTCTTGCTGTGATTTCTTTAATTTTGACTTTTCAATTTCTCAGTGCTTTGCTTGTTCACACGCAAGCGACCCTTTCCTTTGTATAGGTAAAAGCTGTATCCCAGATATTACTCTCTTCCTGCATAGGCGACTTGTGTTTTCTCACGGTTCACTCGCAGCAGCAGTTTCTTTTTAATAAAGGGGATTAAGCTGTTCAGGACGTGCTCAGTTGCTCAGCGGCTTTTACAAAAGATCAGCGTGTCCTCCGCACAACGCACAAAGTGATGCCCTCTGCGTTCTAACTCCTTGTCGCATTCGTTGAGCATGATGTTTCCCAGTAATGGACTAAGGGTCCTCCCTGAGGGATTCCTTCCGGTCTTCCTTCCATCCAGCCTTCTACTATAACTCCTGCTCTTAAGAATTTGTGAATGAGTGAGAAGACCCTGCCGTCTTTTATGGAGTTCGAAAGGATTTGCACCAATTTACTCTGGTTCACGGTGTCAAAATATTTCTCTATATCCAAGTCCACAACATAGTGGTAATCCTCGCTTAAGTTGTCTTGACATTTTCTTAATGCATCATGGGCACCTCACTTCGGTCGAAAACCATAATGTTGTCCGAGAACTGTTTTTCGTAAATGGGTGTAAGCACTTGGCAGATTGCCTGTTGGATCAAGCGATCTACGACAGTGGGTAATCACCATATTTCATTTGATGGCATGAAACGTTCATTTCTATTTTTTTTACTTTTTTACTGACACAGCAACAGATCCGATGCCGAATAAAAAGCAAGCGCTTACTTTTTTCTCCTGCAAATCGTCTATTGGGTACACAAAAAAGCCTTTGTCTCCTCTGAAAAGGACAAAGGCTTATGAAAGCTTCTGCGGTACCACCCATTATGTTTGAGATTATAAGCCGACAGCATCGCTTTGTCAAGCAGAAAATTCTCTGCTATTTATTCTTTGTAACGACACAGGGCTGTGATCGCCTGCCGGTCCAGCGCCTGCATTTCTCTTAACAATTCTGTGATCGCTCCTCTGTTTTTCGGTTCACGCAAACCTTGCCAACCTTTTTCGCGCAGCACGGCATCCACCTTGCGGCTGCGGTTGCGGATTTTGACAAAGCAGCCGGCCACGTCTTTGATCCCGTTCTCCCGCAGAAAATCAGCCGCCCAGCCGCGCGCTTCGGCATTGCTGAACAAGAGATTGCGCTGAAACTGATAACGCATTTTCAGAGTGGCATCGTCAAAGTCCGCGGCCGTTGCAATCAAGTCGATCCAGGCGTCATAAGCCGCCTGCCCCGCCAGATAATCTTCGACTTTTCTCTGCTTCAGGATCGACAAACCGTAAGCCAATACAGCGGATAGCTTGAGCCGGCGTGCGGTTTTCTCGCCCGGAAACACGAGAAAATAGAGGTTCTTCTGCCAATCCGCCTGGCGAAACATGCCGTTCGGCTCTTCTTCAGAGGGAGCGATGACCTGGAAATGGCTCCAGCCCAGCAGTACTTCCCCCGCCTGATCATAGCCGGCGATCAGACTGCACTCCGGCGGTCCGATGACGCCAAAGGCCAGCACCGGTTTGTTGCGGTCAATCGAGGCCACGATCTCTGCTTTCATTGCTTCGTAGCTCGTCTGATCGGGCCGTACAATCCGATAATCGTAACCTGCCCAGGCAAAGGCACGGCTGACCGCCTCGATACCGATGGTCAAATCGAAACTGCTCGGGCAGAGTGTTTCGTGCCAGAGCAATTGAAACGCCATGCCGCTGGCGGTGATAAATTGCTGATAGCCGCTGCGTTTGATGTAACGGCGGCCTTCCGAATAGCTGATTTTCAACGGATAATCCTCTCCTAAGTATTCCATCAGGGAGGTCATGCAGGCCGGAAACGGCAAACTTTCCGGTGCTCGCTGATCGCCGGTGTAGCCGGGGAAACCAACGCGTTTCACCTCAAGCACTTTTTTCTCTGGCATTCTTCTTTCTAACCCCCTAAAAAGCCAAATCTTGATTAAACCTTGCTAAACCGCTTCAAATGGAAAGGTAAAGGGCAACTGTAATTGGTCTCGGATCTGGATAAATTCCTGCTGCACCGCACTTCCAATCGGCACACCTTTGCTTTTGCGCTGCAGCCAAATCAAATATTCCTTTTCTCCGGCGGTGTAGATTCGTTCCTGCCCGGGCGCTCTGGTTGAACTGCGCAGTTCTCGTAAAATTGCTCCAGCCGTGTGCTTGAAACTCTCCGCACCCATAAAAGCTTCCGGATCAATCGCCAAAAAGAAATGGCCTAAATGGACGGGCACTTTTTCTCTCTGCTCCCCAATGCCGGTCAGCATCTTGAGATAACTGCCTGCCTGCAGCGCCGCCGAAAGTATCTCCACGACCGTGGCATAACCATAACCTTTATAACCGGCCAGCGTCTCGCCAATGCCGCCCAGCGGTGTCAGAGCAGCGCTGCCGCTGACCAAATCCAGCAGAATTTGCTTGCTGTCGGTCTGCGTGGAACCATCCCGTTCGATTACCGTGCCGGCCGGCGTCTCCAAACCGGCTCTGGCGTAATATTCAATTTTGCCGCGCTGAATGATACTGGTGGCGCAGTCCAGCACGAAAGGAAATTCTTCATCCGTCGGCAGGCCAAAGGTCAGGTCAGGGGATTGGTGCCCAGCATATTTTCCACGCCAAAGGTGGGAGCAATGGAGGGTCTGGTATTGGTCCCGGTCAGACCGATCATATTCTGCCGGGTGGCCATGGTGGCATAATAACCGGCGATACCGTAATGGGTGGAATTGCGCGCCGCCACCATACCCATGCCGTAGGTTTTGCTTTATCAATCGCCATCTGCATGGCTTTGACCGCGACGACCATGCCCATACCGTCGTGTCCGTCCACCACAACCGTTGTGGCGGTTTCGCGGATTACTTCGAACTCTCTGTTACCGGCTGCTGAATTCCAGCTTGAATGCGGTCAATATAGATCGGTTTAAAACGATTGCAGCCGTGACTCTCAATGCCGCGCCGGTCGCTCTCCATTAAAACATCGGCGCAAATCAAAGCGTCCGCCGGCGGCACGCCCACTTTGATCAGGGCCGCCGTCAGAAAATCAGCGGTTAGCTGTCAGGAAAGATAAGGTCTTGTTTCCATCGTTGACCTTCTTTTTCCTTGCCGCACTCTCTTTTCTTTAGCAAAAAGGGGACGCAATCGTCTCGCATCCCCTTCGTTGTGATAACAGCCTAGAAATAAATCCTGCTGTATTTGTCTTTCAGGTAATTGACATAATAATGCGGGTCAAAGGATTCGCCGCTGGCATTGATCATCAGTTCATCCGGCGTCAATAAGCCGCCATGGCGGTGAATCTTTTCGCGCAGCCAGGCGTTGATGGTCTGCATGCGGTCGTTGGCGATTTCTTTTTCCACATCTACCTCTTGGCAGAGCGCATGGAAGAATTGCGCGCCGTAAGCGGTGCCCAGCGCGTAGGTGGGGAAATAACCAAAGGAACCGTTGGCCCAGTGGGTATCCTGCAGGATGCCTTCGCTGTCGTTCTGCGGACGCACGCCAAGGTATTCCTCCATCTTGTCGTTCCACATTTCGGGCAACCGCATAATATCTACTTCGCCGGACATGATTTGACGTTCCAACTCATAGCGAACCATGATGTGCATCGGATAAGTCAGTTCATCCGCATCGAGACGAATCAAGCCCGGTTTGCTGCGGTTTGCCATCTGGTAGAAAGATTCCGGATCGTAAGCGGCCAGCTGCTGCGGAAAAATATTCTGCAGCTTATAGAAATGGCGCTGCCAGAAGGCGTGGCTGCGGCCGATATAGTTTTCATAGAAGCGCGACTGCGATTCGCCGATGCCCATGCCGGCGCCGCCGATCATACGGCCTTCCTGGGCGGGATCGCCTTGCTGCGAATGAATGGCATGTCCCATCTCGTGCATTCCCAGGAAAATAGAGGCCGGCAGATAATGCTCCAGGTAACGAGCGGTCACCCGCATGTCGTTATAGGAAGCGCCGCTGGTGAAGGGATGGGCGGATTCGCTGATCACACCGCGGTTTAAATCATAACGCAAGACGCCGGCGAGATATTCCAAAAACTTGCGCTGATCGGCTTTGGGATAATATTGATACAGCGCGCTGTCGTCGATTTTTTTGCCTTCCGTTTGAATTTTCTTGGTAAAAGGAACCAGCTCCGCGCGCAGCAGGCCAAAGAAAGCATCATAACGCTCCATGTTCATGCCTTCTTCGAAATCATCCAGCAGCGTGTTATAAGGATGCCCGACATAGCCGCGATATTCGGCAGAAATCTTATTATGTTCAATGTTTTTGGCAAGATATGGCGCAAACATGGCAAAATTGTTTTGCTTTCTGGCTTCTTCCCAGACCTTTTTGGCCATGGCATTGTCCTGCTGGCGGGCGACCATTTCCTCCTGCGGAATCTTGGCGTTCTTGTTAATCTCCTTCAGCATTTTGGCGGCGGCAAATTGATCGAGCGGGTCAATCTCTGTCATTTGGCTGACGGCTTCCAGCATGGCGATATTCTTGGGATCGCGCTGCATGGAATAGTTATCCTTGCTCAAAATACCCAGCATTTTGCCGCGATAAGCAGCCGACATCGGCGGCGCTTCGGTGGAGGCATCCCAACTGATGTGAAACATGGCAAAACGGAAGGCTGCCATTCTGTTTTGATATTCATGGAACTGTTTTAACGTAGTTTCCTTGTCCATTTCTGACGCACCTCTTTCTTCTGATTGTTTTCTTGTGTAAACCGCTTTGGTTGTTGTTTTAAAAATAAATCTTGCTGAATTTTTCCTTGATGTACTCAACGAAATACTTGGGATCAAACGACTCGCCGGTCACTTTCCGCATCAATTCATCCGGTTCAAGCGGACCGCCATACTGATGAATCTCTTGCTTCAGCCAGGCGTTGACATTTTCCATGCGGTCATTGGCAATTTCCTGTTCCAAATCGACCGATTTGAGTATGGTATGGTAAAATTGCGCGCCGGCTTGCGGTGCCCGGGTAGAAGCGTCCCGGCTGATGTGAAAACGCATGAAATTATAAGCAGCCATTTGTTCCCGGTATTCCGTAAATTAAGACAGCGGGGTTACTTTATTCACCAAAATGCACCTCTTTTAAGCTGTCGGCATAGTAATCGGTTACGCTGCCGGCAAACGGTGTGAAAGGAATGGCTGTTTCATTGTTGAGGAACGCCAGGGCAAACGCCACGGTGGCGGCCGCACCGTTGATCATGGCTTTTTCATCAATATCGAAAAACTGGTTATGAATCTCGGCACCGCTGCCCACCGCGGGATTGGCAATGCCCAGTTTGGCAAAACAAGCCGGCGCGTAATTGGCGTAAGCCGGGAAGCTTTCGGAACCCATGGCGGGCATGCCTTCCACAACATGATCGGCGCCGACGACGGCCGTAATCGCATCCCAAGCAAGCCGGGTTGCCTCCGGTTGGTTAATCAGCGGTTTGCCATGCCGGACCGTATAATCGATCTTGCAGTTATAGAGCTTGCTCAAGGCCTCCGCGCTCGCGGCCATATGCTTTAAGAAGGGCAGAGCCGATTTTTCTTCGTCAAAGAAACGCGCCGTACCGGCAAACTCCGCCGTATCGGGAATCACATTTTGCACCGTTCCGGCCTGAATCAGCCCGATAGACAGCGTAAACGGTTCAAAGGGATTGGTATATTTCATCGGAGCCTTATACAAATCGTCCAGCACCGCCAGCATGCAGTCGATGGGGCTCCTGGAAAGATCCGGACGGGAGCCATGGCCGCCTTCACCGGTGATTTTATAGCGGAAGACGAGCGAACCCGCCATGCAGCCGCCGGCGCGAATGCCAAGAGTACCGGTCGGCATATCCTGGAAGCAATGCAGACCCCAGGCGCCGTCCCAGGTAACCTCGTGATCTTCCATATAGTGCATGATTTGTCGGATGTTGCCGGCCGCCTCTTCGCCGCGTTCGAATACGAGCAGGATTTCGCCTTTGATCTCATCCCTGTGCTGATTGAGAATTTTTGCCGCTCCCAGCAGCATGGCGGTGTGAGCGTCATGTCCGCAGGCATGCATGACGCCGTCATTCCGGCTGACGCAAGTCCGTTCTGTCTTCAGGTTGACTGGCGGTTCCTGAATGGGCAAGGCATCCACGTCGGCGCGCAGCAAGACGGTTTTGCCGGGGCGCATACCTTTGATAAAACCAAGCACACCGCCGTTTTCTACCTCAACGAAAGGGATCTGCAAAGCCTTCAGCTCTTGCATGATGTACTGAACCGTTTCGAATTCCTTGCCGGACATCTCCGGATGAATATGCAGATAACGCCGGTGTTTTACCATGTAATCAAATTGTTCCTGAGCCGATTTTTGAATCTCCATTTTCATTAACACCTCTCTCATACAGATTCTCTGCCATAATTCTATTCTAATTATTAGTCGTTTGAGGGAATAAATCCTTTCGCCTATAAAAAAATCCGAACGAATTACCGGCGGACTCTCTCAGAAAATGAGCGGGCGGCTGCGCGAAACTCTTCGGATTTTTATTGGTTTCATTGTCTCATAACTGACCGGCTAAATCAATTTCGGCAGCGTCCCGCGTCAGAATTTTTGTCGCAGCCTGACCGCCCAGATACTGCACCGCTGTCTTCGCCAGCAAGTCCAGGGCCGCCAACAGATCCGCGTGACGGCTGGGATCGACCGATTCAATCACCAAAACGGCATTTTTTGTGCCCTCCGTCAGCATCGTGCGCTGACCATCGCGCCAGTTCCAGCAGCGGCAGACCGCGCCCTGATCGTCCAGATAGCAGACTTCCCCCGGCAGGGTCGGATCGCTCTCTTCATCGCCCAGCGCCAGAAAGCCATCGCCGCCGGCGGTGACCGTCAGGCGTAAATCACCGGCAAAGCAATCGAGATCCTCCCCGCCGCAAGGTAAGCCATAGCGCAGCGAGACCGTGTTATATATGTCCACCAGGGGATTAATCGGACCTACTGCATTGCCTTTTTCGATGCGTTTCAAGAGCGCTTCAATGGAGGAGCGGGCGCCTTTCCTGGTCTTAAACTGAGTAAACGCCTGACGCCAAATCGCCACGACCGGATTTTGGCTGAACGCCGCCCCGGTTAAATATTTCTTTGCCTCGCGGTTCGCATTTTCCAACTGTCCGATCCGCTGCCGGCGGAACGGCTCGCTGCCCGCTTCGCTGTTGTCGATGCCATGCAGCACAACCACGCCAATCTCACACTGTGGGAACAGCTGCCAGAAAGACGGTTCAATCCGAAATTTGCTCATAAAAAGTCCCCCTTAAACGTCAAATTTTCCATTTCAAACTCTTACTCCGGATGATACACGAAAACAAAGCGCAGCGTCAGCCTAAAATGCCAGAAAGCTGCGACGCCCTTTGCGGGTCCCCAAACGGCAGCGCAGCATTTTTTTGCGTTCGGCGAAATTTTCCATTATAATAATATAAAATCAGTCTGCAGTTTTCTCTTGCCGATTCTCCTGTTTTCTCTTATAATGATTCTTATGCATCCAGCCGCAACACCTCAAAAATGGCGAATAGCGGATCACAGTATTGGCAATTTTTGCAAGAGCGGTTATTTTTCGCTGAACAAAGGAGAAAACATGAACGGCAAAGACCTGGATTTTTTAAACATCAACAACACTTATGGCGGCAATCAATATAAATTTCTGCACCCAATGATGAACCGCGGCGGTTGTTCCACCGTCTGCGCCTGCCATGCCGCCGCCTTACTGGCAATGCACGACCGGACAAGAGCCGCCCTTTACCCTTACGATACGCTGACCCTAACCGAAGCAGAATTCAAAGCCTTTGCCAAGACGATGTACCAATATGTCTTCCCGAGCTTTCGCGGCATGCCGGAAACCCGGCTTTTCCGGGAAGGCTTTGAAAGATACGCCCAAAGCGTTGCCGTCAAGGTAGAATATGCCGAACTGCAGGGAGACGAGAGCGTTGAGGCAGCCCGGCAATTCATCCATCGGATGATTGACGATGGCATCAGTGTGCAATTCCTGCTGCTGAAGCATCAGAACGAAGCGTTTTCGGAAATTGAATGGCACTGGTTCACCATCACCGGCTACACGGATGAAAACATCATTTATTCCACCTGGGGTGAGCGCTGCCTGGCTTCTCTGCCCGATCTCTGGGATACCGGCTATCCGGAAAAAGGCGGCCTAATCGCCATCTATTAAGCGCTCTCAGCCAATCTACCGGCTGTCTCCTGTGATTAAATTCGCAAGAGACAGTTTTTTTTTATGAAGAGGTTACTCGACGAGATCGCCATAATATCCCTTGCTCATCTGCAATAAATCCTGCGGTGTCAATTGTACCTGAACTCCCTTTCTCCCGGCGCTGCAGGTAATCGTCTCAAATAAACCGGCCGTATCATGCACCACCGTCACAAACTTCTTTTTCATACCCAGCGGAGAGCAGCCTCCATGCAGATAACCGGTCAAAGGCAATAGCTCCTTTTGCCTGATCATTTCAATGCTCTTCACTTTCACCGTTTTGGCCGCTTTTTTTAAGCTGAGTATGCAGTTTACCGGGATCACAAAAACATAATACTGCCTGTCGCTGCCAATCGTCACCAGAGTCTTAAATACTGTGTCCGGATCTTTACCGATTGCCGCTGCGACCTGTTCTCCCTCTGTAAGCTCAGCATCATATTCATATGCAGTATAGTCTATCTCATTGATCTCCAGCAAGCGCATGACATTTGTTTTTTCCATCCAATAAAACCTTCTTTACAGAAACCTATGCTCAATCGAGCCGGTCTCTTACAACTTTTTCAGGCTTTCGATCAGGCGGATGCCTTTCTCAATTCTGTCTTCTTCGTCCAGACCGGCGGCGGATTGTTTGATCTTGCAGAAAAAGTCCGGCGTAAGCGCACCGGAGCGGCTCATTTTTTTCAGCAAAGCATGGCCGGCCGCTCCGACAGCCTGTAATTGGAAACCGGCATTCTGATTGCTGATCTGCAGTTCGACCTCTCCTTTGAGATACTTGAGGGGAGAAGCTTTCTTTTCCAGCGTGACCAGACTGCCCAGTTTATTCTTGATGGTCAACAGGAACGGATCCCAATGACTGCCCTCAATTGTTTTCTTGTTCAGCAACATGCACTCGTAGGGTTTGGCGGCATCGTTCCAGGCATAATACCCCTCCATAAATGTCCTGAACTCGCTGTAGCGAATAAAATAATAGCGCCAGTCTTTCTCTTTGTTGGGGTTCTGAGCAAAAGCAGCCAGATAGGAGCTCACCACTTCTTCCACTGTCAGGTTCGGGTTTGCCCGCATGGCATTCAGGAGTTTATAGAGCACCTTCTGGGTGTTTTCATAATCGCCGCGCCGTTGGCTGCGGCTGAATAATTCACGCCAGACATACTCTCTTTTATTGCCGAACCTTCTGGTTTTGCCTACCGTCTGCGAATAATCGGCAAACGTGAGCAGCGCGCAGCTGATGGTGTCATAATTGCAGTCTTTGGCAAAAACCCGCTCGAATTGCCTGGCATATTCGCCGAGATCGGGTGTCAATTTAAAAATCGCCAGCGCACCCTGCAGCAGAGCATGATCCTCCAGATGATAAAGCGGTTTGGCCAGCTTGGCATGCTGCCGGATCAGAGCTGCCTTCTCATTCTCTTCGGCAATCTGCCGGGTGTTGAATTTTGTCTCCGCCGATAAGTGATCGGTGCTGATCAGCTCGGCGACGGAATTGAGCAGAGCGGCCAGGTTTTCCTTACGCATGCTATCCTCGGAATTGGCAATGAGATTGCGCAGCTTACGAATCCTGACTTTGAATTGCACGGTTGACTGCAGCAGATGAACGATACAGCCGTAAAGCATCAGCTGCTCTCCCATGGAAAAGGGATTGCTGCGCTCTTCTGTATCGTAGACATTGGCGCATTTTTTGAACAAATTGGCATCCGCATTGAAAAAGAACAAACGTATTTTGCCTTCCGCCTCCGGACCGGATTCTACCGTGAACAGTGAGGTGAAGAAAGCCGGATCGCGCTGCTCCAGGGCCACAAAAGCATCCAGCACGCCAAAAAGAAACTCAACATTCTCTTTGACGGCATAAACTTGCCCGAACAGCTGCCACTCCTCCGCGCTCTCTTCCCGGCTTCGATTGCTTTTACCTACGATGAGATCGGTGATGAAGCGGAAAAAGCGCAGGAACCCCTCATCCACTTTTTTGGCGATATCCGTCAGCTCGTCCTGCCGGTAGAGGTTCCAGAATAAATCCGACCAATCCAAATCCGCTTTGCGCGTGAAGGTTTTCGCCGGGTCCGCCGCGAATTTCTTGCTGTTTTGCGCGAGCAGCTCGGCAAAGCGAATCTTGAAATATTCAAACTCGGTCAATTCTTTGCCCCGGGAATTCATTTTGATGTATAAATCATCGGGCAGACCGAGCCGCTCCATCGGCAGCAAATAGAAGAAAACCGGCGCTTTGTCCGCGGTCAGCATAGGCCACAGCCTGGCTAAACGATACCCGGCCAGCTTTGCCTGAATTGCATCGAGCATGACCAGCATCGAGCGGATGGTCGGATCGTTTTCCCAGGCGGTGAAAAACCAGGGTTGATTGATGATATCGCTGCGGATCGATTCCGTAAAATTCTGCGGCTGATAATTGACCAATTCGGAACAAAACAGGCCGGAGCTGTGCCTGGTTTCGTAAGTGAATTTTGCTAAAACAGGAGCGGCGGCCTCGCCATAGCCTTCTTTGGCTGCGACATACCAATGCAGCAAAAACAAGGTGGTTAAGCGCTGCTGTCCGTCCAGCGGATAAAAAATTTTGCGCTCTTTCTCTCCGCTTTTGCTTTGATTGGTATAGCCGTAGATAAAATCCAATTCCAGCGGTTTTGTCTTGCCTTGCAGGGCATCACAAATTGCAGTCAGGATATTTTCCCGAATCGCGGCGATCTTGCCGGAATCGCGGCCCTGGGCGTAATCGCGCTGCAGTTTGGGGATTACGATTTTATGCGTTTGGATCAACTGCCAAAAACTCGTCGCCATCTCTACTCCTCCGCCGGCTCTTGCTGCGGCAAATAAGCCTGCAGCACTGTTTTCATTTCCCGCAGATAATTGACCCGGTCATCATGGCTCCAAAAATAGAACTGCTCTGCGGAAGATAAGGGGTTGTAGTATTTGAGGAAGACTCTGCGGGTGCAGATGGGGATATACTTTCCCTCTTTATCCAGTTGAATGATCGCCCGGCGCTTCACTTCAAAAACGGAATTATTCAGAACATTGTTATCCGGCTGGCTGAGAAGTGCTAGATTGGCAATACTGTGCATGTCGTCGCCCGATTCGCCGCTGGTTTTGGAGAAGAGTTCAATGATCCGCTCAGAAACGGCGCTGAATTTCTCCCAGCTTAAACGGCTGCGATCCATGGTTTTGACTTCCCGGATCAGCTCCTCCATCTTCTGGCGGCGCTCCTTGCTCTGATTTTTTTTGACTTCCTCCATCAGGGCAAGATGATAGTTCAGCCAGGTCAGCCATTGCTCTTTCTTATTACGGTCGAGCCCTTCGGAATTCTGCGCGTGGATATGCTCAAGACTCCAGCGGGTTGATTTATGAAAACGGAATGGGTATTTCTCCGCGATGCCGGCGTTGCTGCGGATGGACTCCACATTGAACAGCAGCAGCGCGCGCGAAATTTTCTCATAATCGGCGTTCTCTTCATAACTTAAATCGGCCAGCTGAAAATTGACTTTCTCGCGGATCAGGTCGTCCAGCTTGCCTTCAAACTTATCTTTTCTGGTTTGCAGCGAGGCGGTGATCAGATCATCCAAATTTTCGCCAACATGGATCAGATAGCCCACTTTATGATAGAGATTTTTATTTTTATACCATTCGCACAACGTCTGATCGTATTGTTCAATGGAAAACCACAATTTCCTTAACGATTGATCCTTTGCTTTGACGCGCTGGTATAAATGAATAAAGGTATAAAGCGGATCGAATTCCCGCTTCCTTTTTTTGGCCATCATATCAAAGAGCAGCTCGATCTTATTGGCATAATTCGACTGCGGCTCGTTGCTGATGAAAGCCCAAAAATCCGGATCGGCCAGGCGCAGTTCCATTTCGTCCCAGAGCAGCGCGATTTCATTCTTCATTTGCTGTTTTTCGGCTTCGTCAATCGCTTCGTCATCAAAACCGGAAGAAGACAAAAACAAGGCTTTGATCAGCTCCGAGTTGGTCAGCGGAATCTTGCCCATATTCAGCCGCGTGAAGAGTTCCCTGCCATCCGCCTGCGCTTCCGCCTCATACCAGATAATCTGCACCGAGAAGCGGTCTTCTTCTTTGCCCAGAATGGTACTGAGAAAATTCTCGCGGTCGCTGCGGTCTTTCATATTTTGGCCGTTGCTGAACCAGTCTTTGATCACCCGGTAGGCTTTGGACATGTAATAGAAATCGATATTGGACGTATCGTCGTGAATCTCCCGCAAAAATTGCTCGCTTTGTTTTCGGGTTTCATAGCGCAGCGTGAAACTGTTCCTGCCGTAGTGAGCCTGCAGGCTGTCGGTATGCAGGTATTCCCTGCTGATGTAATACAGAATGATATAAAGCGTGGTCAGCCGCTGCTGGCCGTCGATGACTTCCCAGCCCTGCAGCCGTTTGCCGTCTTCCTGCCAGCTTTTCTTTTTTACGACAATGGGCTGCAGACAATAGAATTCCGCCTCGGTGGTGCGTCGGCTTTTACAACGGAAGGCCCAGATATCATCCAGGAGATCCAGCACCTGCTGTTCGGTCCAGCGGTAACCGCGTTGATAAGCAGGAATAAAAAAATTCTCTCCCAGCAGCCGGTTGATGGATTTTAAGACTAAGTTAGCGGGCATTGGGCAGTCACCTCTTTCAAAAACCAAGCGCAGGCTGCGGCTTTACCGTGAAAAAACCACAGTATTACACTATATCATATTTCATTTTTAAGGTATTCATTCTATTGTATGGAACATAGCTTTCTTTTTGAAGTCGTCCTAAAACAATTCCAGGCGCGATTTTAATCTTTTGTGCAAATGCAAGAATAGAGTCCTCTGTAAATTCATGTGAATCAGTATATTCTTGATAGAGCTCTGGCGGTATGAGCATATTTGCTGCAAAAACATTCGCTGCAATTTCCTGCTGCTGCTTATCTTCCTCTAACGCACCTATATGCCCTAAAACAATGTGACCCACTTCATGAAAAAGGCTAAACCAAAACTTATCTGCATCTTTACCACGAACTGTTAACCCCATAACGATGCGGTTGCCATCATAAAAGGTGGCTCCATCTAGAAAAGAACCTCCAATATGCGGCAAAAGCACCAAAGCAACCCCACATTGCGTAAATAAATTGATGAGTTCGCTGCAAAATACATCAGGAGTAGTTCGTGTCATCTCGCGGATGCGAGGCAATTCCAATTCTAACTTGCTGATATTGATTGCTGCCGTTTCATATTGCCTTGCTTCAATTCTTGCTTTCTGTGCCCATATAGCAAGGCTATAGTCAGATACTTCATTCGCATCTGCTTTTCGGTAAACAATGCCCGGTATTCTTAAATTTTCCAACAATTCCAGTTTTGCCACTTCAAAGAAGGCTCTTAAATGTATCGCTTTTTCTTCTGCATTTCTTGTTGCTGCAACCCATCCTAAAGCTGCAATTTTTGCATAGGGAAATTTTTCTGCGAGTTCCACATCTTGAGCCAATTCATTTTCCGCAATAACACGAGCCAGTTTTTCTCTGTAGATGGCTTCGAGATTGTTCCAAAAGCCCGCCGGTACACCCAAAACAGACTCAAGCCTTAACGCGACTTCCTGAGTCAATTCAACCTGACCATTGATCAAGCGGCTAATGTGTTTCTCGGATAATCCCATGCGAGAAGCAAATTCTTTTTGTTTCATACCTCGATTTTCGAGTTGTTCCCGGATTGTTGCACCCGGTGGAACAGCAATTGTACTATTGCTGTAGATCATAATTAATCTCTCCTTATCACATGACTACATCAAAATCACAAGACGATATCAAATCAATGGTAGTCTTCGATCTTGATCACCTGCACTACCTGGCTCTCCTCTTCACTTAGTATAAATACTAAGCGATATGGTTGCACTAAATCCATAGCATACTGACCTTTTCGATCCCCCACAAGCGGATGACATTTGCCAATACGAAATTTGACAAGCATCTGAACCGAATCAGCAGCATTAAGCTCTGCAATCCGTTGATGGATGAGCACCGCCATGCTATCACCATGATTTTTCTTAGCTGTTGAAAAGTTTGTGCATTCCTCTTTCAACTTTCGAGTTTTGTAAGTTATCCGAAGCAACTCACCACCTCTTTACCTGTAAGGTTAATTTATGATAACATAATTCACGGCAACTGTCAATAGAAGATATACCTTATGGGTTAATTATCTACGGGTGGAACTTCTTGCTCAGTATCGCTCTTCTTTAATTGAGGTAAAAAGGTCTCATCTCAAGGGTTGCTTGCATCAACCGTCTTTCGTATGTTACGATGTCATCAGCAATACTGTTCTGGCGATTCAGCAAAAGGAGGCTCTTCATGCAAAAAATTTATCAAGTGAAACGTACCCTGCTGCTTTCCCTGCTTCTGCTGCTCGTGTTGGCTAAGCTGGGTTTTGCGCCGGCCAACGTGCTGGCCGCGGACGGAAACCGGGCCGATGCCATCGTCGACAGCTTTCGGCTGCCCTACACGGCGGACTCCGGTTATCCTTATATTGACGCCAACAACCGCACACAAGTGCCGCTGCGCCTGACCTGCGAGGCCATCGGCTGCCAGGTCGCCTGGGACGCAAACCGCAAAGAAGCCACCATCAGCAAAGGTGCGGTCAGCGTGCTGGTTGCCATCGATTCCAGTACCATCTACCGCAACAATCAGGCGATCGCCAATGATACGACCGCGGTGATCAACCCCGCCGACGGCCGCACCTATCTGCCCATCCGCGTTGTCCTGGAAGCCTTTGGCTGCAAAGTTAATTGGGATCAGGCAAACCGGACCGTCCTGGTCGACAGCCAATGCAGCGCCGCTTATGCGAAATCCCTGGAAACCGGCGCGGTCGCCCGGGCCAACTACTGGCCGAATTTTAACGCCGGTCTCGCCGCCTGTCAGAGCGGAGCCTATCCGGCGGCGATTCCCCAATTGGAACAGGCGGTCTGTGATCTCAGCGTTTATGGCGGCGGAGACGGTCTGAACGGCAAGTATACCAATCTCGCCCTGGCTTTTTTCAATCTAGGCACTTGCCAGGCCAAAGTTGGCAATTACGACCGGGCGGCGGCCAGCTATCTGCGGGAAGCCGATTACTGGCAGCTGCTCCATGCCGAATACAGCGCTGCCGCCGACAGCTACAATGCCAATCAGGCCGAACAGATGATCATCGACGCCCGACGCCGGGCGGAGTATTGCGCTGCCGGGATCAGCCTGTATGCCGTCACCAACGACGCGAGTTTATCGCTGGTCAACCATTACGGCGAAGCCGGAGAAAGCAAAAACGGCATTCTGCTGGGCGCTTATGCCGAGGCGGAAAAGGCGCTGAGCGGCAACTATACCACCTTCTCCCATTATGTTGGCAAAACGCACGGAGCTTATCTGATTTATTACTCCGTCGGCGCCAATCTGGAGGCGCAATATGGCCTCAAACAGTATATCCGCCTGGCGCAGGAAAGCAACACCGTCCTGCAAATTGCGCTGCAGCCGCTGAGCGGCCTCGATTACGTGCTGTCGGACCAGGGCAAGACGTGGCTGGAGAACTTCGCGAAATACCTGGCAACCACCGGCGTGCCTGTTTATGTGCGCTTTGCCGCCGAAATGAATCTCGAGAGTACGCCCTGGTTCACCGGCGGCGCTCGTTATATTGAAGCCTTCCGCCGTGTTTATACCATAATACATCAATATGCCGGCAACGTGGCGGTCGTCTGGTCGCCGAATTTTTATCCCACAACCAATTACGAAACCTTCTATCCCGGTGATGACTATTGCGATTATGTCGGCGTTTCGGCTTATCAAAACTACAGCGATGCCCTGGCCGCCACCGATCCGCTGGGCGAAGGCAAAGTGCGCCAGCGTTTCATCAACAGTCCGGCGGCGCTCTATATGCTTTATGGCGGTAAAAAGCCGATCATCATCTCGGAAGGCGCCGCAACCTTTGTTTCGCAAGAAGGCAGCGACGTCACCGCTTTCGCCAACTGGCAATTGAAAGATTTTTATACCTATCTGCCTATCCTCTACCCCAATGTCAAAGC
This sequence comes from Negativicutes bacterium, assembly GCA_021372785.1. Lineage (NCBI taxonomy): Bacteria > Bacillati > Bacillota > Negativicutes > Negativicutes bacterium. The sequence goes on from JAJFTT010000006.1 coordinate 57,145, forward strand.
CATGTTTTACTTTGATTCTGCCGATAGCGGCGCGGTCATCCGCAACTTTATGCTCTCGCAAAACGCCACCCTGCGCAGCACCTACAGCAGCGTGATCCAGTCTGCCAGTTATTTGTCTGACTATACCGCCGGCGCAAAATTAGCGACCTACTATGTGCCTCTGTTTGGCGTCTCCATTCCGGCTGACACCGCGCAGTTGTGCAGCTATGTCAATTATATCGACAACGAAGCGGTCGCCAGCGTAAGCTATCAGATCAACGGCAGCAAGCTTGGCACGGCCTACACCGCTCCCTTTACCATCTCCTGCGATCTGACCGCTTACCGGGGCATGCAAGATGTTGAGTTTTTAGTGTCTGCCTATGACAGTGCGGGCCGGCTGCTGCTGCAGCGCAGCTTCCAGGCGGATCTTCGCTAAGCAGCAACGAACCTGTTTTTCACTTGCTTATGCCTGAGGTAAATAGGCGATTTTTTGATGGAAGGCATTTTTCTCAAATCGTTGAAAATAGTACTGTTTACAAAAAAGTGGTAAGCGTCAAATAACACCCACATAGTCAAACGAACTTCGAAATGAGATAATACCTCCTA
>JAJFTT010000007.1 GCA_021372785.1 Negativicutes bacterium
ATCCATGGTAGCAAATGCTTCATCCATTTTATTGCGCAAAGAGATGAAGCCGTTATAGTTAACAATATAAAGCAAGATAGCGATGATAACTAGAGCACCGACGACATAGAAAAACATAACAGTATCCTCCTTTTATTTCGACTCTTCTATGAGCATCTCAATCTTTATTCTAGACAATGAAATCAGTATCCTTCTTTTTCGCTGAAAATATGCAAAAAAAACAGATGCAAATCGGGAAGGATCGGCATCTGTCCTTTTTTATTTGGTTTCGGTCTGCTCCCGGCGGCCGATGTCCTTGCGGTAGTGTTTGTTGGCAAAATCCACGACGGCACAGGCATCATAGACTTTTTGTAAAGCATCATTCAGATCAAGTCCACGGGCTGCGAGACTCAAGACACGTCCGCCGTTGGTCAGCCATTGTCCGTCCTGCATTTTTGTACCGGCATGAAAAGCGACCAGATCGCCCGGCAGCCGCTCCAGGCCTGTGATAGGATAACCCTTCTCATAATGCACGGGATAACCGCCGGAAGCCAGCACCACGCAGGCGGCGGCTCCGGGATACCAGCGAATCTCTGTTTCGGCTAACGTTTGCCGGCAGCAGGCCAATAAAATCGGCACCAGATCGGATTGCAGCAACAGCAGCAGGCTTTGCGTTTCCGGGTCTCCGAAACGGGCATTGTATTCCAACACCTTCGGTCCCTCTTCCGTCAGCATAATGCCGGCGAAAAGGATGCCGCAGAACGGGTTGCCTTCGGCAGTCATCCCGTCGAGCACCGGCTGCATGATTTGCCGTTCGATTTGCTGCATTAGAGCTGCCGAAACAAAGCCAACCGGCGCCACGACACCCATCCCCCCAGTATTGGGACCGAGATCATGGTCGAAAACTTGTTTATGGTCTTCGGCAGGCAGCAGACAGCGCAGACTGACGCCGTCACAAAAGCTTAAAACCGAAATTTCCCTGCCGCGCAGGAATTCTTCGATCACAATGGTCCGACCCGAATTGCCAAAAACATCTTCCGACATCATCTGGTGCACGGCAGAAACCGCTTCCGCATAAGTCCGCGCAATGATTACGCCTTTGCCTAAGGCTAAGCCGTCCGCTTTGATCACGATCGGCAGTTTTGATTTTTCCAGATAAGCCAGGGCAGCTTCTTCCTGATCGAAAGCGGCCCAGCGGGCTGTCGGAATCTGATGGCGCTGCATAAAGCGTTTGGCAAAACCTTTGGACCATTCCAGTTCGGCGGCGGCTTTGCCGGGACCGAATACCGTCAGTCCGGCGGCTTGCAAGCGATCGGTCAAACCATCTGCCAGACAGTCATCCGGCCCGATCACGGTCAGATCGATCTGCAGTTCGAGCGCTGCCTGACAGAGCGCGGCGCCGTCGTTCGCGGCAATTGGCAGCAGTTGGGCAATCTGCGCAATCCCGGCATTGCCCGGCGCGCAATAAAGTTTACTGCAGAGAGGAGACTGAGCAATTTTCCAGCACAGCGCATGTTCACGTCCGCCGCTGCCGATGACTAAAATGTTCATAATCGATCCCCCTTTAATGTCGGAAGTGACGCTCCGGGGCCAGCATCACGGTAATACCGGCTTGGGCGGCTGCTTCGATCACCTCTGCCTGATGCTGGGCGCCGGCCGGTTCAATCACAATGGCGATACCGCCTGCGGCGGCGGCTTCGATACTATCGGTAAACGGGAAGAAGGCATCGGATGCCAGTACTGCCCCCCGGCAGCGGCTGCCGGCCATTTTTATCGCATGACGGGCGGCATCGATCCGATTAACCTGTCCGCCGCCGATTCCCAGCGTCATACCGTCTTTGACCACGACAATGGCATTCGAACGGGTGTGCTTAACCACCGTCCAGGCCAGACTCAGATCCTGGATTTCCGCCGCTGTCGGCGCAGTCCCGCAGGCGAGCTGCCAAGTGGCAGCATCGATCGGCATTTGATCGGCGGATTGGAAGAGATAACCGCCGCGGATCTGTTTCATGCTATATTCCGCGTCAGATACAGGTTTCTGGAAATCATCCCCCAAAACGAGTAAGCGTAAATTGGGTTTTTTGGCTAAAATCCGCAGAGCATCCGGCTCAAAATCAGGAGCGATGATGACCTCCAGGAAAACCTTCGCCAGAAGCCTGGCTGTCGCCCGATCGACAGGGCGGTTCAGGGCAACAATACCGCCAAAAATGGAGACCGGGTCTGAGTCATAACAATGCTGAAAAGCCTCGGCGAGGGACTGACCGTAAGCGGCGCCGCAGGGGGTGGCATGTTTCAACGCGATGGCTGCCGGACCTGCTTTTAATTCCAGGATCAGTTCCAAAGCAGCATTGCTGTCATTCAGATTATTGAAGGACAACTCCTTCCCCTGTAACTGTTTTGCTTTCAGAATGCTGGCGCCCTGATAGAGCGGCTGCCGGTAGAGAGCCGCTTTTTGATGCGGATTTTCACCGTAGCGCAGCGCCTGCTGATATTCGGCGGCAAACGCCATTTCACTCGGAAAGGACAGCACACCTTCGCCCAATGTGTCGCCGATCCAGTTGGAAATGACGCTGTCATAGGCTGCCGTATGACGGAACGCTTTCAGCGCATACGCTTTGCGCTGCTCCAAAGTGGTGTCGCCGTTTTGCTGTAAAGCAAGGATCAGCGCGCCATAATCGGCAGGGTCGACCACGACGGTCACGAAAGCGTGGTTTTTTGCCGCGCTGCGCACCATGGCGGGGCCGCCGATATCGATATTTTCAATGGCCTCCGCCCAGGTAACCCCGGGTTTGCTGACGGTCTGCAGAAAGGGATACAGATTGACGACCACCAGGTCGATATCGACGATATCGTTTTCCTGCATGGCCTGGCGATCGCCGGGATTGTCTCTGCGGTTTAACAGACCGCCGTGGACACGCGGGTGCAAGGTCTTGACTCTGCCGTCCATCATTTCCGGAAAACCGGTGAGATCATCGACCGGACGAACCGGCAGACCGGCGGCAGCCAGCACTTTGGCGGTACCGCCGGTGGAAACAAGCTCCACACCCATCGCCTGCAGGACTTGCGCCAGCTCTACCAAACCGGTTTTATCGGAGACACTGAGTAAGGCACGTTTGATTGCCATGGGAAAAACTTCCTCTCTTTATAGATGTAAGATTGAGCACGAAAAGCACTGAAAAATCGCTTAGGGTTGGATCAAGACCCGCCGTCCCACAACCTGCAGACGCCCTTCGCCGAAAAGGCGTACCGCCTCTGGATAAACTGCCTGCTCCGCCTGCATCACTCTGGCTTCCAGCGTTTGCGCAGTATCCGTATCCAGGACAGGGACTGCTTTTTGCAGAATGATCGGGCCGCTGTCCTCGCCGGCGTCGACAAACATCACGGTGCAGCCGCTGATTTTGGCGCCGTAGTTGAGCACCATTTGATGCACATTGGCGCCGTAAGCCCCCTTGCCGCCGAAAGCAGGCAGCAGAGAAGGATGGATATTGAAGATCCGTTCCTTGTAACTGTCGCAGAACTCCGGGCTGAGAAAGGAAAGAAAACCGCAAAGCAGGATCAGGTCGACACCATACGGCTGCAGCGCCCGGGCGATAGCCTGACTGTAAGCGGCAATATCCTGGCCGTACTGTTTGCGGGGAATCACCCGGACAGGAATTTGGTAACGTTCCGCCCGTTCGATCGCCGTGATCCGAGGCCGGCTGGCAACCACAACCGAGACTTCGGCATCCAGCCGGCCGTCCCGGATGGCATCCAAAATACTCTGCAAATTGCGGCCGGAACCGGACACCAGGGCGGCGATTTTTAAATGTCGCATCTTAAAATCCATTCCTTTCGCAGTGCTCAAGGCACTTTTCACGCTAAGCCTCCGTAAAGCGCACCAAATGGCTGCCTTTTTCCACCTGACCGATGCGATATGCCTCTTCGCCGGACGCCAGCAATTCTGCCAGGATCCGTTCCGCCTGCTCGGGTGCGGCGACGATAATATAGCCGATGCCCATATTGCAGGTGCGGTACTTTTCGTGAAACGCGATGTTGCCTTCTTGCTGCAGCCACTCGAAAACTGGCAGCACCGGCCAGGAACCCAACCGGAAGACCGCATCGCAAGTCTCCGGCAGCACACGCGGCACATTTTCAATGAAACCGCCGCCCGTGATATGCACCATGCCTTTGATCGTCAGTTTCTCCAGCAGAGGCAGAATGGTTTGGACATAGATTTTTGTCGGTGTCAGCAAAGTTTCACCCCAGGCTTGACCGCTCCAGGCGGCTGTTTTCAGCAAGTCGATGCCGGAAGTTTCGATGATGCGGCGAACCAGAGAAAAACCGTTGGAATGTATCCCGCTGGAAGCCAGGCCGATGATCACATCGCCGGCTGTGATCTCTTTGCCATTGATTAGCTTAGCCGCATCGGCCAAACCGACCGCAAATCCGGCTAAATCATATTCACCGGGTTGATAGAAGCCGGGCATTTCCGCGGTTTCTCCGCCGATCAGCGAACAACCGGCCAGCTTGCAGCCATCCGCAATGCCGCCGACAATCGTTGCGACCTGCTCCGGGATCAATTTGCCGCAGGCCAGATAATCAAGGAAAAAAAGCGGTTCCGCGCCCTGAACCAGTATATCGTTGACACACATGGCAACCAGATCCTGACCGACCGTCTGATGCAGACCGGTTTGGAAAGCCAGTTTCAATTTGGTACCGACGCCATCGGTAGCGGCCAGCAGAACCGGCTCCTGCATCAGACGTTTGGGTAAACAAAAACAGCCGGCAAAGCCGCCCAGATCTCCCAACACTTCCGGTCGGTAGGTTGATTTCACTTTCTCTTTCATCAGAGCCACGGCACGGTTGCCGGCATCCACATCCACACCGGCATCGGCATAGCTCATCGATTTCTTTTCTTCAGACATGCTATTTCCTCCGTTCAAGCGCTGACTTGCCTAAGGGGTTATTGCCGAGACGTACCGGATAATCACCGTCAAAACAGGCTTCACAGAGCTGCACGCCGCGTTCCGCCAAGATGCGCGTCAGGGTGTTCTGCGATAAATAATGCAGGCTGTCGGCGCCGATGATTTTGCAGGTTTCCGCCACTGTGTTATCGGCCGCGATCAATTCGCCGCGGGAAGAGGTGTCGATACCAAAATAACAGGGGAAGCGGTAAGGAGGCGAAGAGATACGCACATGTACCTCTTTGGCTCCCACTTCCTTGAGCAGTTTGATAATGTAAGTCATGGTCGTGCCGCGCACAATCGAATCATCCACCAGCAAAACTCGTTTGCCTTCCACGATGCTGCGCACCGGGTTTAATTTCAGACGTACCGCCGTCTGGCGCATTTCCTGCGTCGGTTTGATAAAGGTGCGGCCCAGATAGCGGTTCTTGATCAGACCCATTTCGTAGGGGATGGAGCTTGCTTCCGCGTAACCGATAGCGGCGGAAATCGAACTGTCCGGCACACCGGTGACCAAATCGGCTGCGACCGGCGCTTCTAGGGCCAACGCTTTGCCCAACAGCTTGCGGATGGCGTGAATGTTATTGCCATACATGGTGCTGTCCGGTCGGGCAAAATAGATATACTCAAAAGCGCAGAGGTTATGCCGTCCGGCCGGTGCGGCACGGAAGCTATGTAAACCGCTCTGATCAATTGTAATACCTTCGCCCGGTTCGATTTCCCGCAGGAAAGTGGCGCCGATGGTATCAAAGGCACAGCTTTCCGAAGCGACCACGTAATTTTCTCCCAATTTGCCCAGAGACAAGGGACGAATCCCATTGGGATCCCGCATGGCGATCAGTTTATTTTCCGTGAGAAAGATGATCGCGTAACCTCCGCGGATGCGCTGTACCGCTTCCGACAGCGCTGTTTCCGGCGCGGCAAAACCGCTGCGGGCAATCAGATGCGCAAACACTTCACTGTCAATGGTGGATTGGAAGATGGAACCTCTCTGCTCCAGTTCTTCCCGCAATTCCGCCGCATTGACCAGATTGCCGTTATGCGCCAGCGCCAGTTGACCGCCTTTATAACGGATCAGCAGAGGCTGTGAATTCAGGAAACTGGAACCGCCGGTGGTGGAATAGCGCACATGACCCAGCGCGGCAAAACCCGGTTGGGAGAGGAAGGCGGAGTTTTCAAAGACATCGGTCACCAAACCCATGCCTTTATGGATCGCCAGACCATCTTCATTGGCAACGACGATGCCGGCGCTTTCCTGACCGCGGTGCTGCAGGGAGATCAGCGCATAATAGGTATGCAAAGCGACCGGTTCGCCGGGAGCCCAAATTCCAAAGACGCCGCAGGCTTCTTCCGGTCGATCCGCAGACTGCAAGGCGTCAGCCGGATCCTTGCCCGAAGAACCGGCTGTGATTAATTCGTAGTCATCAGTGCGCAAGGAAGCGCCTCCTTCCAAAGGGTGGTGATTTCATTAAGGGGGAGTTGAATTAAGAGTTTGCCATTCTGGCTTATTTCCAGGCGATCACCGCCTGTGACACCCAAAGCCCGGACCGGCAGGCTGCCGGCAGCCGTCAGTGCCTGCCAGGCGGCGGCGGCTTGCTGCGGGACCGTAACCAGAATGCGGGATTGGCTTTCGCCGAAGAGAGAAGCGTCGCTGCGCAGGTTATCCTGCAGCTGCACCACAGCGCCCAAACTTCCCGCAATGGCCATTTCAGCCAGAGCGATCGCCAAACCGCCTTCCGAGCAGTCATGCGCGGCGCTGATCAGACCGTTTTGGATGGCTTTCAGCACCAAATGCTGCACGCCGACTTCCCGATCCAAATCGATGGCGGGAGGCATGCCGGCTTCGATCTGATGAATCTGCGCCAGATACTCGCTGCCTCCCAATTCGTTTTTGCTTTCTCCCACCAGATAAATCGTTTCAGCGGCTGACCGGAAACCCTGCCGGGTGGCATGATCAATGTTTTCCAGCAGACCGATCATACCGACGGTTGGTGTCGGATAGACGGCGCCATGCTGATTTTCATTATAAAAAGAAACATTGCCGCCGGTAACCGGCGTGTCGAGTAGCCGGCAGGCTTCGGCCATACCGCTGACAGCTTGCTGGAAGCTATAAAAGACTTCCGGTTTTTCCGGATTACCGAAATTTAAACAATTGGTGATGGCCAACGGTTCGGCGCCGCTGCAGACGAGATTGCGGGCAGCTTCGGCAACGGCGATTTTTCCGCCGGTCAGGGGATCCAGATAGACATAACGGCTGTTGCAGTCAATCGTCATGGCTAATCCCTTATGCGTGCCTTTGATGCGCAGTACGGCGGCATCACTGCCGGGACGAATCACGGTCGAAGTGCGGACCATATAATCGTAATGACGGTAAACCCATTCCTTGGAGCAAATATTGGGGGAAGCCAGCAGTTGACGCAACACTTGATTCGGATCGGTTGGTTCGGCGAGACTCATCGGATCGAAGGCTTGCTTCTCAGCCAGATAAGCGGGGCGTTTGGCCTCGTTGTTGTAGAGCGGCGCTTCATCGGTTAAGGCGCTGGTTGGAATGTGCGCGACGATTTTGCCGTTTTCCCGCACAGTGACATAATGATCATCGGTAACATGGCCGATCACAGCCGCTTCCAATCCCCATTTATCAAAAATAGCGGTCACTTCCGCCTCGCGCCCTTTTTCGACCACCACAACCATGCGTTCCTGCGATTCGGAAAGCAGAATCTCATAGGGGGTCATTCCGGTTTCACGCTGCGGAACCAAAGTGACATCAAAATCGATGCCGCAGCCGCCGCGCCCGGCCATTTCACAACTGGAGGAAGTGAGCCCCGCGGCGCCCATATCCTGAATCCCGACCACGGCATCGGTCTGCATCAATTCCAAGCAGGCCTCCAGCAGCAATTTTTCCATGAAAGGGTCGCCACATTGCACCGCCGGCCGTCGGCTTTCCGATTCGGCGCTCAATTCCACAGAAGCAAAGGTGGCGCCATGGATACCGTCGCGCCCGGTCCGGGCTCCGACCGCCATGATCGGATTGCCTGCGCCGGCAGCGATGCCTTTGTAGATGCGCCCGCCTTCGATAATACCGACACACATGGCATTGACCAGCGGATTGCCGTTGTAAGAGGAATGAAAACCGGTTTCACCGGCAACAGTCGGAATCCCCATACAGTTGCCGTAAGCGGCAATGCCATCCACCACACCATTGACCAGATAACGCACCCGCGCATGGCTCAGGTCGCCGAAGCGCAGCGAGTCCAAACAGGCGATGGGGCGGGCACCCATGGTGAAGATATCGCGGATGATGCCGCCCACACCGGTGGCAGCGCCCTGAAACGGTTCGATCGCGGAAGGATGGTTATGGCTTTCCACTTTAAAAGCAATCGCCTGATGATCACCGATGTCGATGACACCGGCATTTTCGCCAGGCCCCTGCAGTATGCGCTTTCCGCTGGTCGGGAAGAGACGCAGTGTGTTTTTGGAAGTCTTATAAGAACAATGCTCGCTCCACATGGCAGAGAACATACCCAGTTCGGGGTAGGTTGGCTCCCGCTGCATGATTTGCAAAATTTTATCATATTCACTTTGCGACAGGCCCATTTCCCGCCAGGTTGCTTGTTTGCTGCTCATTGACGTTCCCTCCAGGTTTTCAGCATCGATTCAAACAGCGGCAGACCGTCGTCGCCGCCCAGGATTTTTTCCGACAGACGTTCCGGATGCGGCATCATGCCCAGCACATTGCCGGCTGTGTTGATGATTCCGGCGATATGATGGAGCGAGCCGTTGGGATTCGCTGCTGCCG
>JAJFTT010000008.1 GCA_021372785.1 Negativicutes bacterium
CTCAATCGCTGCGCTTCCCCGCGAAAATCAAGCGCGCTTTGGGAAGATAGTAACAGAATTTTAAAATTTTTCTGCAGATCACCGGAAGTAATTTGCATTTCATAGTTTGGACAAATTATTCCGGCAGGATTGTTAAAAATACTTCGCGAATAAGCAGGATAGGTTTTAGACATAAAGGTCGGTGTATGAATTTGAATAAAATAATCGCAATCGTAAACCAAAAAGGCGGTGTTGGAAAAACCACAACCGCTGTCAATTTGGCCGCAGCCTTAGCGCAGATGAGCCGCCGCACCTTATTGGTTGATCTGGATCCGCAGGGCAACAGCTCCAGCGGTTTAGGGATTGACAAGTCCAGGCTGAAATACAATACCTACGACTTGCTGCTGGAGGGTATTGCCGCGCACCAGATAATTTTGGCAACACCGCAGGAAAATTTGAGTATCATCCCCGCTGCTGTGGAATTGGCTGCGGCTGAAATTGAAATGGTATCCTTGCTGAGCCGGGAATACCGCCTGAAAGAAGCGCTGGCTTCTTTACGGCAATATTACGAATATATCTTTATTGATTGTCCGCCTTCGCTGGGATTGCTGACGATCAATGCCCTGACTGCGGCGGATTCGGTTCTGATTCCCATCCAATGTGAGTTTTTCGCCCTGGAAGGAGTCAGCCAATTGACGAATACGATTCATTTGGTGCAGAAACATCTGAATAAAACCCTGGAAATCGAAGGTGTTCTGATGACCATGTATGATAACCGGATCAATTTAGCGCAGCAGGTTGTAGAGGATGTGCGCGCTCATTTTGGCAATCGCGTCTATGAGACGGTGATCCCACGCAATGTCAGGCTCAGCGAGGCTCCCAGCCACGGTTTGCCGATCGCCTTATATGACCCCCGCAGCAAAGGTGCCGAGAGCTACGCCGCTCTGGCGTTGGAGGTAATCAAGCATGAGCATTAAAAAAACAGGTTTGGGCCGGGGGTTAAGTTCTTTGATTCCCACGGAGTCGGAAGTGCAAACCGGGGAACAAATCCGGCAAATTGCGGTCAGTGAGATCAAAGCCAATCCATATCAACCCCGCAGAGGCTTCCAGACGGAAGGTTTACAGGAATTAGCCAATTCGATCCGGGAACACGGCGTGCTGGAACCTCTGATTTTGCGTCTTGTGGCGGATGGCTATGAATTGGTTGCCGGCGAACGACGCTGGCGGGCTGCCGCGTTGGTAGGAATGACAACCGTCCCGGCGGTTGTCCGCCTGTTAAGTGATCAGCAGGCGGCAGAGATGGCTTTGATTGAAAATATTCAGCGGCAGGACCTCAATGCCATAGAGGAAGCGACTGCTTATCAGCGCCTGATCCTGGAATTTGGCTATTCGCAAGAAGAATTGGCTGATAAAGTGGGCAAAAGCCGTCCGCATGTGACAAATATTTTACGTTTATTGCAGCTGCCCAGAGAAATCCAGGCCGAACTGATCAGCGGTTCCATTTCGATGGGACATGCCAGAGCCCTTTTGCCCTTAAAACCTGCCCTGCAGTTGTTGTATGTAGAACTGATCAAATCGAAAAATATGAGCGTTCGCCAGCTTGAAGATCTGGTACAGGCAACCATGCGGCCGGATCAAGCGCAAGTCAAAGAAAAAGCGGCGGCGCTGACGAAACGGCTGGCCCTGCTGCAGCACTGGGAATCGCAATTGAAAACGGTTCTGCAAACCAAAGCCCGCATCAAACCCAAAGGCAAAGGCGGTAAAATTGAGATTATCTATTTTGATGAAGAAGAATTACAGCGATTGCTGGATCGGCTAATCAACAGTCAGCCAAAGGCGGAAGAACAATAATTACCATTTTGGAGGTGTAAAATATGATCTATTTGGATCAAGCGGCGACCAGTTGGCCGAAACCGATCCGCGTTGTAGAAGCTGTCAATTATCTTTTAACCAACATCGGGGCCAATCCCGGCCGCGGCAATTACGGGCTATCCATGGATGCGGCAAACATGGTCCAGCGTACCAGGGAAAAAGTAGCCGATTTCTTTGGTTTAAGCAGTCCGCGGGGAGTCGTTTTTACCGCTAATGCGACCGAAGCGATCAATGCGGTAGTGCAGGGCTTGCTAAAACCGGGTGATCATGTCATCACCAGTTCGCTGGAACACAATGCCGTAGCAAGAACGCTTTTTGCCTTGGAAAGCAAGGGGATCTCCACAACAAAAATTTACACCAGCCCGGAATGCGGTTTTCGCTTAGCGCGCGTGGAGGAAGCAATTCGTCCCAATACCAGGATGATAGTTTGGAATCATGCCTCCAATGTGTTCGGTACCTTATCCGATTTGGATGGATTGGCGCGCCTGGCGCACGCGTATGGCTTGATTTTCCTGGTGGATGCGGCTCAAACGGTTGGCTCGATCCCAATTGATATGGAGGAGATGGGCATCGACTATTTGGCTTGCTCCGGTCACAAAGGTTTATACGGACCGCAGGGGGTTGGTTTGTTATTGATCCGTAATCAGGATACCAATCTGAATATTTGGCGCTACGGCGAGACCGGGGATTATGCCGAACAACTGCCGATGCCGAAGAATTTACCGGACTGTTTTGAAGCCGGTACACCAAACATGCCGGGGATTGCCGGGTTGGGAGAAGGGATTGATTTTATCCGGGAACAGGGTCTGAAAAAGATGTATCAAAATGATCTGCGAAAAATCGAAACAATCTATCATGCGCTCAGTGAGATCGATGGGGTTGTGCTCTATGGACCGGCGCCGGGAACGGAAAAAGTAGCGATCCTCTCCTTTAATATCCTGGGGATGATTTCCACACAAGTTGGGCTGGAGCTGAACAATCGCTGGGATATCTGTGTCAGAACCGGTTTACAATCCGCTTATTGGGCGCATGAAACCGGCGGCACGCTGCCGTACGGTACGGTGCGGGTCAGCGTAGGCTGCTTCAATACCGGCCAGGATCTCGAAGAATTAGTGGAAGCTGTGGAAACGCTCTGTTATGAGGTTCGCAAAAGGTAAGCCAATCCGGAATCGGTCATGTTTCACGTGAAACATCAGCTCCTGTTTTTCAAAAAAAAGCAGCCAAAACGCATGCGGACCGGGTTGTCAAAGCAAACCCTCCATGCTATCATTCGGCTTCCGAACACAGGCACAGTACTGTGCCAAAGGCGTCAAAATTGAAGTAAGGAAGGAGACAACATGGATCAGGTAAATCCCCGCGATCAGGCGTACATTCAAATTCTGAAAGAAGAATTAGTGGCGGCTCTGGGCTGTACAGAACCGATCGCTCTGGCTTATGCGGCCGCCAAAGCCAGAGAGACGTTAGGCGCCCTGCCGGAGCGGGTGCATGTCGAAGCCAGCGGCAGCATTATCAAGAATGTAAAGTCGGTTATCGTTCCCAATACCAACCACTTAAAGGGGATTGAAGCCGCCGCAGCCGCCGGCATAATAGCCGGAAAAGCAGACTGTGCACTGGAAGTTCTCAGCGAAGTGAGCGCAGAACAAATCCAACAGATTCAGGATTATCTGGACCGGAATGCAATCGAAGTCGAACTCAGCCGGTCCGGTTTGAATTTTGATATTCTCGTTTCGGTTGAAAAGGGCAAAGAATCGGCTAAGGTCCGTATCGCCAATGATCATACCAATATCGTCTTGATCGAGAAAAACGGCTGTGCGCTTTTTTCGCTCGATGTCACACAGCCGGAGGATGAGCATAAAACAGACCGTTCTTTGCTGAACCTGGTGGATATTTGGGATTTTATTACTACTGTTGCGCCGGAAGAGATCAAATCCGTCCTGGCGCGTCAGATGAAATATAATATGGCCATCGCGGAAGACGGGATTCACGGTCATTACGGCGCAAATATCGGCCGCGTAATTCTAGCTTCGTACGACAGCGATGATATCCGGGTAAAAGCCAAAGCGCTGACGGCGGCGGGTTCCGATGCCAGGATGAGCGGCTGTGAGCTGCCTGTGATTATTAATTCCGGTAGCGGCAATCAGGGGATTGCCGTTTCGGTACCGGTTATTCTCTACGCCCGCGATCTGCATGTATCGGAAGAATCGCTTTACCGGGCCCTGGCGCTTTCCAATTTGATTGCGATTCATATCAAATCAGGAATCGGTACGCTTTCCGCTTATTGCGGCGCGGTCGGAGCCGGAGCTGCCGCCGGTTGTGCGATTGCTTATTTACACGGCGGCGGCTTGACAGAAGTGGTTCACACCCTGGTGAACGCGCTGGCAATCGAATCCGGCATGATTTGTGATGGCGCCAAAGCCTCCTGCGCGGCCAAAATTGCCATGGCAGTGGATGCCGGTTTGCTCGGCTGGCAAATGTATCAGCATGGTCAGCAGTTTTACGCCGGCGATGGCATCGTCAGCGAAGATGTGGAAGCAACCATCCGCAATATTTACCGTCTGGGTAAAGACGGCATGAAAGAAACCAATGAAGAGATTATCAAAATGATGATCAGTGAAAAAGAAAAATGTGACAACTGACCGGTCGGGATGTTTCACGTGAAACATGCTCTGCACCGTTCGCTGATCGGGGAATGAAAGGGATGTAGGTATCGTGTTTGAGGTAAAAGATTTTTTTGATTTGTCTCAGGAACCGTTGGCATTTTTATTTGCTGACTGCGAATTGATCTGGCAAGTCCTGCCGAAAATCAATGCAGCCGCAGTTGAACTGGCCAAAGGTCCGATTTTGGGCAGCGTGCATCCAACTACCGTTCTGGAAGGAGCGGTGGCAATCGGCGAAGGCAGTCTGATAGAGCCGCATGTTTATATCAAAGGACCGGTTTATATCGGCAAAAATACCGTGGTTCGTCAGGGTGCTTACATTCGGGAAAATAATATCATCGGAGACAACTGCATCGTTGGCCATGCCAGCGAACTGAAGGGATCGATTCTGCTGACCGGAGCGCACGCGCCGCATTTTGCCTATGTCGGCGATAGCGTGCTGGGGCGTGATGTCAACTTAGGTGCCGGGACGAAATTGGCTAATTTTAAATTGAGCGGTGATCAAGTCAATATCTGGCTGGAAGGCAAGCGGATCCCTACCGGTCTGCGCAAATTCGGCGCCATTTTGGGTGATGCCGTATCCATCGGCTGCAACAGTGTGACGGCGCCCGGCACAGTGATCGGCAAAAATACCTGGGTTTACAGCATGTTATCTTTGCGCGGCTATATTGCGCCAAATAGCTTGGTCAAGTATGATTACAATGCAGAGATCGTGCCAAAAACTCTTTAACAGCGTTATTTTCCGGACCAGATCAGCATGCGGGGTGAGTACTGCTGAATCTCGCATCAATGAGACCGCAACCGCATCCCGGAGATCCTTTCAAAGAGGCGGCATTCTACCGGCTGGGAAATCCTTGACGGATCTGCCTGTCTGCAGCTGCCGGAAGCGCCATCGGCGGGAGAATGAGCGGAAGCTCCGGAAAATAAAAAACAGCACGAAAACCAGCCGACTTGCGTGAAGTACTGTATGCGCTGAGCGCAGGTCGGCTGGTTTTAGCCGGGAACAGCCGGCGCAAGCAAGATTGCAAGAAACAGCGCAGAACCGGTCTTTCCAAACAAGAGCCGGCACCGGCGCGTCACTTCAGCGGATGGACCAGCGCAAACGGTGAAGAGAAACGAAACATAAAAAACAGGGCCTTGTGTCTGCTTTTCGCAGCCATTTGGCTCTGTTTTTTTGAGTTGTTTTGCGATAGCTCCTGTTTTGCGATTGGCGGCTGAGCGTGGGCTGGGCTGAGCGCGGGTTACCGGGAGGGAGCAGCTCAGATTACGGTTTTTTCTTGCGCGGCAGGCGGAGTCTGGTTCTGCTTACTCGCTCTTTTATAGCAAAAATAAAGGTAAACGGCACAGCCTAAGCTGATTACGGCAAAGATGCCGCTCAGGATATACAAATTAAAAAAACCGAGCCGATTGAAAGTATCAGGGGAAAGCTTTGTTTCGACGGCCTGAAAAGCGATCACATTTTCGTTCTCATCAAAAATCGGCAGATAATTGATGACATTGCCATTCGCCAACAATTCATTGACAAAAGTGGCGCTTTTGCTGCTCAATACTTTTTCCAAAGCAGCTCGGCATTCGCGGCCGTAGATTCCGGTCAGATAGCTGATGCTGAAATCAAAGTAATCGATGCCGGCTGTGCCATTATCACGGTAAGCCTGATCGGCTAAGTAGTAATAGTCCGCTCCGGAACGGTAAAGCAGATATAAGCGTTCAAATTTAAGTTGTTTGGTGACTTTGGCCATCATGCCGCTCAATTCTCTATAGACTGTTTTATCTCCCAGCGAGAGGTTATTCAGTTGCAAGGCAATTTGCGTGCTGCGAAAATAAGAGACAGCCAGGGAATAAGCGGTCATTTGCTGTTCCGTCAGGGCAGCTTGAACGGAGACCGCATTTCTCTTGCGCTCGACCGGTGCGACAAGACAGGTCAGGGCGACTAGAAAAGCGAGCAGCATGATCAAAGCGGTAGAAAGCATTCGTTTGGAACTGCGGATAAATTTCATCTCAATCCATCACTCCTCGTTTGAAATTCCCCTTTGCTTTTTGAAGGCATTTGGGAGAATCAGCTGTTTTTTGCTGTATCCATTATAGCATCACGAGGAAGAGAATGCAAGAACAATCAAAACCGCTGCTCTGCCCGTTTTTTCTGGCAAGACAGTGGTTTTGCGGTTTTACAGCTCTTTCGCCTCCATGATTTTTACGGAAATCAACAGCGAAACTGCAAACGCGCCAAGCACGAACAGAAAGAAAACAACTGCCAATAAGGATGAAAACTGATCCAAAACAGTCAAATCAAACCGGAGAGATTTGGGCAGCAGCATGGTGAGTACAAAAGGAATCAGGCTCAGCATCACTAAAATATAGCGGCCTTTTTCGACGCCGAATTTGAACATAATCGGAAGCAGGAGGGAGTTTATCAGGAGTGCCGACGCGGCAGTCACAGCCAGGATGAGCAAACTTTCCTGGTTAATACCGCCCAGAAAAGGCAGAACGCCAAAAATGATCAGGCCGCCGGCCGCTATCAAGAGTAAATTCAGGATGTATTTGCTGAAGACCAGCTGCCGGCGGCTGAGCGGCATGGTCAGAGCGTATGGATCCCACCTGGAACGTTCATCAAAAGCAATACTGGTGATCGACAGCATCACCGATAAGATCATCAGCATGCCGCTTAAGAACGCCAGATCGCGGTTTTGATACGCAAGGAAAATGTAAAATAGCAGCAAGAGGCCTAAAATTTTCATCTGAGATTTTAGATTGATCAAATCCTTGAGCAGTAAACCTTTCATTTTTCTAAATTCTCCTTTGCGTAGAAAATCATAATTTCCTCAATGCTGGCGGGATCAACCAGATAATCGCCCTGCAGCCGATCGCGGCGCACCAATACTTCCATACCAAAATTATTTTTTCTGAAGCCGTGCACCAGCGTTGGATCCAATGCCTGCCATTGGCTTTCTGTACAATGCAGGATTCCGTATTGATCTTTCAGCTCTTCTTTGTTTTGGCTGAAAACCAGCTTGCCTTGGTGGATATAGGTGATATAATCGCAAATTTTCTCCAAATCGCTGATGATATGCGAGGAGATAAAGACGGCTTTCTGCTCATCCTGAATAAAATCTTGGAAAACATCCAGGATTTCTTCCCGAACAATCGGATCCAACCCGCTGGTGGCTTCGTCCAGAATCAGGAGTTCAGAATCGTGTGAAAGCGCGACGGCGATGCCTAGCTTCATTTTCATGCCGCGGGAATATTCCTTGATGCTTTTCCGAACCGGTAGCTGGAATTGTTCCAGATAACGCTCAAAACGGGTCGTATCCCAGGTTTGGTAAATCATCTTTAAAATGAGATTGACTTGCTGTGCGTTCATGTTTTCCGGAAAGCCGATTTCATCCATCACAACGCCGATCTTTTCCCGAATCATGGAGGAAGAACGCAGTGGTTCTTGTCCAAGTAAGAGGATTTCACCGCTGTCCCGTTTGATCAGATCCAAGATTAACTTGATGGTTGTGCTTTTACCGGCGCCGTTTTCACCGATAAAACCCATGATCGTTCCGCGGGGCAATGTCAGCGAAAGGTCCTGTAAGGCAAAATCGCTGTAATGTTTATTTAAATGTCGAATGACCAATGCGTCTTGCATGATATGCATTACTCTCCTTTATAAATGACGGTTAATGTTTCAATCAGATCCTGCAGAGAAATATCGCACAAAGCAGCCGCTTCCACTGCCTTTTGCAGATAATTTTCCAATGTGCGCAGATGCTCTTCCCGAATAAAATCCATATTTTGACCGGCGACATAGCTGCCTTTACCGGGTATGGAAAAAATAAAACCCTGCCGCTCCAATTCTTCGTAGGCGCGCTTGGTAGTAATCACGCTGATCCGCAGTTCTTTGGCCAGCAGCCGCATAGAAGGCAGTGCGTCACCCTCCTTTAGTTCGCCGCTGAGGATCAGCGTCTTCAGCTGATCCATGATTTGTTCGTAGATCGGCTTATTGCCGGTGTTGCTGATCAGAATATTCAAAGACTTCACCTGCCTTTTTCAACTAGTGTATATCAATAGTATATACACTAGTTACAATATGTCAAGCGATGATCGCAGAGAAAACAAAATCATTCTGTAGAAACTGCAGGGTATGCCTTCATATGGTTACAAAAAAGGCGCATTGCTCTCTTGCGCTGCACTCGGCTGTTGTTGCTTGTGACGCCTTTCTTAGGGGTGAACAGAATGCCGCTGGGGTTGAACAGAATGCCGCATACAAATCCACAGCCGCAGCAGTTATGAAACGGCAATGCTTCCCATAAGGCAAACGCGAATTTGTTATCTCGCCTGTCTGCGCCAGGGTGGTGCAGTGCAATCCGGCCGCTGGGGCTGTTTTGTTTTTTATTTTTACAATAGATATTCAGCGCATCGTGTCAGAAGAAGGTGCTGTCCGGAGCAATTTGCTCAGAATAATCGGTAAAGCGCGCTTCATCCGGGTAACCCTGCGCCAGTGCTTGATGCGCTTTGGCAGTATCGCTTTTCTTTGGCGCCAGTGCTTGATGCGCTTTGGCAGTATCGCTTTTCTTTGGTCAGAACAGCAACAGCCATTCCTTGTGCAGCGCGCAAGCTTTTTGGGCGAATGCTCCAGTCAGCAGCGCTTTGATCTTCTGAAGAGTGATACCTAACGTTTTATAGAAAAGAATTTGCTGTACGCGCTGCGGATCAGTACTGTGTTAGAGGCGATAATGATCGAAATCGGTTCCGGCAGGGCACGGCAAAGCAAAGTCTTCGTGACAGCGCAGGCCACGGCAAAGCAAAGCCTTCGTGACAGCGCAGGGCGCGGCAAAGCAAAGTCTTCGTGACAGCGCAGGCCACGGCAAAGCAAAGTCTTCGTGACAGCGCAGGGCGCGGCAAAGCAAAGTCTTCGTGACAGCGCAGGGCGCGGCAAAGCAAAGCCTTCGTGACAGCGCAGGCCACGTTTGCGAATTGGCGCTTATTCGGCAGGTTACTGCACGGTAACTTTCATTTTTCTTCTCTCCTGTTCTTGCGATACCCCTTGGCGTAACCTGTATGGGAAGCGGAAAATGTGCGTTCTGCCGGCGCCTAGCCAATTCGTTCGGATTGGGCAGCAAGAGTTTTTACAGAGAAATGTCATAACTGATATCGAAAAAGGAATTCGAAATTTTCTTAGCGAACTGACCTGCATAGAACAAATGAACGGAGTCTTATAAAATGGAGAATTTCATCTTGTCTTTCAATGTTGTCATGCCTTTGTTTCTGACCATGTTGTTCGGCTATTTGCTCAAACTAACGCATTTTCTCGACGATGAATTTCTGGCGAAATTGAATCGGCTTTCTTTCAATCGGATTTTACCCATTATGCTGTTTATGTACGTTTACGACGCTTCGGGCGATCTTACTCAAGTGTTTAATTTTAAATTGTTGGCTTTTGCCCTTGGTTCTGTTTCGCTTACAACATTGGTGCTCTTCCTGTTGATTCCTAAAATCGAACCGGAGGATCGCCGCCGCGGCGTGCTGATCCAGGCGATCTTCCGCAGTAATTTCGCTATTTTCGGCATACCAATCGCAAATTCGCTGTATGGCAGTGCAGGTGCGGCGGTGACGGCCGTGGTTATCGCTGTGGTGGTGCCGTTTTTTAACATTTTGGCTGTGATCGTTCTGGAGACATTCCGCTCCGGTAAAACTTCGCTGAAAACGATTTTCCAACAAATTCTGAAAAATCCCCTGATCATTGGTTCCGTGCTGGGTATCTTTTTTCTGCTGACCGGTCTCAAACTGCCAGTCTTCCTGGAAAAAACCGTCAGTGATATTTCTAAAATGGCTACCCCGCTGGCTTTGCTTATTTTAGGCGGTTCCTTCCATTTTTCCAGCGTCAGGGCGCATCTGAAGCAATTGATTTTGGGAGTCAGCGGGCGTTTGCTGCTCGTACCGCTTGTTTTTCTTCCCCTTGCCATGGCTTTGGGGTTCCGGGATGTGGATTTGGCGACTCTGATCGCACTCTTTGGCGCTCCTACCGCTGTTTCTTCTTATACCATGGCGCAGCAAATGGGTGGTGACAGCGAATTGGCCGACCATTTGGTGGTCTTCACGGCGCTTTTTTCAGTTTTAACCATGTTCTTCTGGATTTATCTGGCCAAATCCCTGGGTAAAATTTAATCTCTTCCTATCACGGAATATTTTCAACCAAAATCATTCATGTGCAGAAACATCTTGACAAATCCTTCTGAATTGGTTAGATTAGTTACAAATAGAAACAGAGTAGAAAGGGGGCTTTCTTATGAAATTAGCAATCGGCGGGATCAGCCACGAAACCAACGTATTTTCACCTTTAGCAACACCCTTATCCGAATGGCGGATAGTCGAAGGCCAGGCGATGCTGGAGAATGCCCGCGGTAAGAAGACCAATATCGGCGGTATTTTGGAAATTGCCGACCGGGAAGGCTGGCAGATTCTGCCTACGCTCTTAGCCGGTGCCACACCCTCCAAACCAACCGATGCCGGGAGCTATGCCTGGCTGAAGCAGCATTTATTGCAGCCGATGCGTCAGGAACAGCCCGATGCCGTGCTGCTTTGCATGCATGGCGCCATGATGGCGGAGGGAACCGATGATCCGGAAGGAGATATCGTAGAGGCGGTGCGCCAAATCATTGGCGACAAACCGCTGATCGTGACCCTGGACCTGCACGGCAACAATACGGCTGCGATGGCGGCAGGCTGCAATGCTATTTTTGGTTTTGATACGAACCCCCACATTGACAGTTACGAACGAGCCAAAGAAGCGGCGGAATGCCTGGCGAATTTGCTGCAGGGACGCATCACTCCCGTGACTGCGCATGCTCACGCAGCCATGCTGCCGCCTACGATTAATATGCGGACCGAAGAAGGCCCCATGGTCGAACTCTTTCAGCTGGCCAGAGCCTGGGAAGCGAAGCCCGGCATGATCAATGTTTCTGTTTTTGGCGGTTTCCCTTTCTGCGATGTGCCGTATGCCGGGTTCAATGTGATTGCCACGGCCGATCGGGATCGTCAGCTGGCGCAGGCTGCCTGTGACGCCATTTGTGACCGCGCCTGGCAGATCCGGGCTCAGTTCCTCAAACCAATCGCCGACGTGAAGACAGCCATGGCGCAGGCCAAGGTTCTTTTGGCGCAAAATCCGCTGCTGCCGGTCATGCTGGCCGATGTGGCAGATAACCCGGGCGGCGGCGGTTCCGGTGATACAACGGAATTATTGCGGGAAATGATCGCAGAAAACCTGCCCAAGACGGCAGCCGCCCTGATCTGGGATCCAAAAACAGTGGAAAAAGCATTTGCGGTAGGTGTGGGCAATACGGCAGAGTTCGCCATCGGCGGCAAGGCCGAGCCGGCTTACGGCGCTCCGATTGTAGTAACCGCCAAAGTCAAAACGCTTTCCGATGGTATTTTTGCCGCGACCGGGCCGATGGGCAGAGGCAATCTCTGGAATATTGGTCATTGTGCGCGTTTGGAAGTGGGCAATGTGCAGATCCTGCTCGGTTCCATCCGAACCGCCTGCAATGATGCCGATATCTTCCGCCATCTGGGTGTCGAACCGACACAGCAGCGCTTATTGCTGATCAAATCCCGCGGGCATTTCCGTGCCTCTTTTACCCCGTTGGCCAGCAGCATTCTTGAAGTGGATGCTCCCGGAGCGGCCAATCCGAATTTAAAGCGTTATCCCTATCGGCGCATCCATACCTGGCCCCTGGACGAGGCATAAATTGAGAAGGTGCTCCCGGAGCGGCCAATCCGAATTTAAAGCGTTATCCCTATCGGCGCATCCATACCTGGCCCCTAGACGAGGCCTAAATTGAGAAGGTGCTCCCGGAGCGGCCAATCCGAATTGAAAGCGTTATCCCTATCGGCGCATCCATACCCGGCCCCTGGACGAGGCCTAATTGGACGAGGCGTAAATTGAGAGGATGAACTCCCATGGATAAACTCTATTCCCGCTGGGGAAAGGCCTTCCTGACGATCATCTTTTGCTCCTTGCTGTTTAACATCGGCATGGGTTTACAGACTGCCATCAATGCAAACTTCGTGGTGGACGAATTGGGTCTTGATGATCAGCAATATGGTCTGGTGGCTGGTATCCGCGAAATGCCCGGCTTAATCACTGTAATTTTAGCCATTCCCGCCGCTTATCTGGCCGGTAATGTTTATACTGCCGTCACTGTGCTGATTACGGCTGCCGGCCTGTTTCTCTATTCGCAGTCCAAGACGTTTGGGTTCTATATGATTGCAACCATCATCTACTCCTGTGGCTTCCATCTGTTTACGCCTGCTCAGCAATCACTGGTTTTGAATATGTCCAAACCGGAAGAAAAAGCCTCCCGCCTGGGTATGCTCAATTCGGTCGGGGCCATCGGTACTTTGCTGGCTAGTTTTGCCGTCAGCCGCCTGGGCAACATTTTAAAATTTCGCGATTTCTACTTGATTGGCACGCTGACGTGTATTCTGGCGGCTGCTTTCATTTACTTTTCCCGCCGCACAAACGATAAGCTCAAAGTGCGTAAGTCCTATGTTTTCCGTTGGAAGTATAAAAACTATTACATCATGCAGCTGTTGGTCGGCGCCAGGCGCCATATCAACAGTACGTTCGCTGCCTTGGCGCTGGTTTCTCTTTACAATGTGCCGGTGACGACGATTGCCACACTGATGTTGATTGCGAATTTCGCCGCCATCTTTACCCGGCCTTTGCTGGGTGGGATTATCGATCGCTGGGGCGAAGGCAAAGCGCTGACTTTTAATTATACCATTGTCGCTCTGCTCTTTTTGGGATATGCCTTTATCGGCAATGTCGCTTTTCTCTATGTGATCTTTATTGTCGATAATGTTTTTCTGGGCTTTGAAGTGGCAATCACCACCTTCCTTTCCAAAATCGCGCCGCAGTCAGACATTGCGCCTTCTCTGGCGATGGGTTCCACCATCAACCATATTTCCGGTGTGCTGGCTCCCATCGTGGGCAGCATGCTCTGGAAGATCGATCCTAAGCTGACATTTATTACCGGCAGTTTGCTTTGTCTCTGTTCGCTCTATCAATCCTGGAAGCTGCCGGACCCCAATACCTTTGAAATAGCGGCGGAGACGGATGCCTGAGCGCTGATAAGAACAATGAAAAACGGTCTGTCTTGTGGTTTTTCAACCACTTGACAGACCGTTTGTTTTTTTGCGTTGTATTCAGGCCGATTGATCGTCCGTTTCAAACTGGCTGTTATACAATTTGGCATAGGCGCCGCCTCGCGCGAGCAAATCCGTATGAGTACCTTGTTCCACAATGTCACCGTCAGACATAACCAGAATCAAATCAGCATTGCGAATGGTCGATAAGCGATGCGCAATGATAAAGCTGGTTCTGCCGCGCATCAGGTTATCCATTGCTTTCTGAATCAGCACCTCGGTTCGGGTATCCACATTACTGGTGGCTTCATCAAGAATCAGGATCTCAGGATCCGCCAGGATTGCTCTGGCAATCGTCAGCAATTGTTTCTGACCTTGCGAGATGTTATTGGCCTCTTCGTTGAGCAGCATATGATATCCTTCCGGTAAGGTTCGCACAAAATGATCGACCTGTGCCGCTTTGGCTGCGTTCCTCACTTCCTCATCGGTGGCATCCAGCCGGCCGTAACGGATATTTTCCTCGATGCTGCCATTGAACAACCAGGTATCCTGCAGCACCATCCCAAAAAGAGAACGCAGCTGATTGCGCTTGAAGGTTCGGATATCGTGACCGTCAATGCGGATGGCGCCATCGCTGACATCATAGAAACGCATTAACAGCTTGACAATCGTGGTTTTGCCGGCGCCGGTCGGTCCAACAATCGCGACCTTTTGCCCCGGTTTTACTTCGGCGGTAAAATCCCGAATGATCGGTTTTCCAGCGTCATATTGAAAGGAAACATGTTCAAATTGAATATGCCCGCTGATATGCAGCAGGTTGGCAGTATCGGGCAGGGAGGCGTCTGTATTCACAGACAGGGCATTCGCGGCCTCCTCTACTTCTTCCGGTTCTCCCAGGAATTCAAAGACGCGCTCCGCGGCGGCGACTGTCTGCTGCAGCACGTTGGAAATGCTGGCAATTTGCGCGATCGGCTGCGTAAACGAGCGGACATACTGAATAAATGCTTGAATACCGCCCACCGTCATCGTACCGCTGGCGGTAAAATAGCCGCCTAAGATACAGATGGCAACATAAGCGATATTACCGATGAAGTTGGTCATCGGCATCATCAGACCGGAAAGGAAATTCGCTTTCCAGGCCGACTGGTAGAGAGAATTGTTATATTCGGCAAAGGCTTTTGAGGATTCTTCCTCTCCGCAGAAGGCCTTGACCACGACGTGACTGCTCAGCATTTCTTCCACATGTCCGTTGACATTGCCTAAAAACATTTGTTGATTGCGGAAGTGTTTCTGTGATTTTGAGGCAATCAGGACAACGACCAGAACACTGACGGGAATCACGCAGAGCGCTGTCAGGGTAAGCTGCCAATTGATCGTGAACATCATGATACTGATGCCCAGCAAAGAGGTGACCGAAGTTATAATCTGGGTCATACTCTGATTGAGCGTTTGACTGATCGTATCAACATCATTGGTGATTCTGCTCAAAACCTCGCCATGTGTGATTTTGTCGTAATATCCCAGCGGCAGTTTGTGCATTTTTTCATTGATATTGCTTCTTAAACGCAGCGTGACTCTGGCGGTGACGGCGGACATCACGAAGCCCTGCAAATACGTGAGAAGCGAGCTGAGACCGTACAAACCGGCTACCCAGAGGATGATTTCGCCAATTCTTGTAAAGTTGATGCCGCCGGTACCGGCGATTTTACTCATGATGCCGGTAAATAGTTCATCGGTGGCTTTGCCCAGTGTTTTCGGACCTAAAATTGTAAAGACAGTCGAGGCGATCGCCAGAGCCCAGGCAAAGAGAATTCTCCATTTATAATTCGCCACATAACCGATCAGTTTGAGAAAAGAACCCTTAAAGTCTTTCGCTTTTTCTCCGGGTCCGAGTGCTCCATGTCTGCCGCCGCGACCGCCGCCGCCGCCTCTGCGTGGCATTGCCGCTGCCGCCGGTTTGCTGTTGTTCTCCTGGCTCATTCCAACTCCTCCTTTGACAATTGCGATGAAGCAATTTCCAGATATTGCGGGCAGGTTTTCAATAGCTCCTGATGTCTGCCGCTGCCCACTATTCTGCCGTCATCCAGCACAATAATCTGCTCGGCATTCATAATTGTGCTGATTCTTTGCGCGATGACAATAACCGTGCTATTCCCGGTCGCTTGCTTCAGCGCTTTGCGCAGTGCCGCATCCGTTTTGAAGTCCAGAGCGGAGAAGCTATCGTCAAAGATAATGATCTCCGGTTCTTTCACCAAAGCCCGCGCAATCGATAATCTTTGTTTTTGCCCGCCGGAAACATTGGCACCGCCCTGGGCAATGGCCGAGTCGAACCCTTCCGGTTTTTCTTTGACGAAATCGAGAGCCTGCGCAATTTCCGCCGCGGTTTCAATCTCTTGCTCGGAAGCGTCTTTTTTGGCATACCTTAAGTTAGAGGCAATCGTGCCGGAAAACAGCACGCCCTCCTGCGGAACATAGCCGATTTTGGCGCGCAGTTCTTTTTGTTTGACATCACGCAGGTCCGCGCCATCCACGCAGATTTGCCCTTCTGTCACGTCATAAAACCGCAGGATCAGATTGGCAATGGTCGATTTTCCGGAGCCGGTAGAACCGATAATGGCCGTCGTTTCGCCCGGTTTTGCGGTAAATGTAATCCCCTCCAGGGCATCTTCTTCGGCGTTATGGTAGCGGAAATGCACATTTTTAAATTCCACCAAGCCTTTTTTTGCCGGATCAAATGCTTTGGGATTCGGTGGGTCCACTATCGTATTCTCTGTATGCAGGACTTCCACGATGCGGTCTGCGGAGACGGCAGCCCGCGGCACAAAAATAAACATCATGGAAATCATCAGGAAAGACATAATGATTTGCATGGCATACTGCATAAATGCCATCATATCGCCCACCTGCATACTGGAGTCAGCGATTTGGTGCGCTCCAACCCAAACGATCATCAGGGTGGTGGCGTTCATAATCAACATCATGGCCGGCATCATAAACACCATGATCCGGTTAACGAAGAGATTGGTCGCGGTCAGGTCCTGATTGGCTTTCTCAAAACGCTGCCGCTCATACGTTTGGGTGCCAAAAGCACGGATGACCATCATACCGCTGAGGTTCTCGCGCGAAACCAGGTTCAATTTATCGACTAATTGCTGAATGATCTTGAATTTCGGCAAGGCAATGGAGGTGATCACCACAATCATGCCGCCAAGGGTAATCACTGCAACGGCAATGATCCAACTCATGGAGGATGATTTGCGGATCGCCATCATCACACCGCCGATGCCCATGATTGGCGCATAACAAATGAGACGGATACCCATCATCAGCAGCAGCTGAATCTGAGAAATATCGTTGGTGCAGCGGGTAATCAGAGAGGCGGTTGAAAAATGATCGAATTCGTTGTTGGAAAAGTCCTGAATCTTATTGAAAATATCTTTGCGTAAATTTCGCGCCACACCGGCGGCAATCCTGGAAGACAATAAACTGACTAAGATACTGGCTGTGCCTCCCAGGAAAGCAATCAGCAGCATCAACAGCCCAATACGGACGATATAAGCATTCTGCATGGCGCCGACATCCGCGCCGATTTCGGTATAGAAAATCTTGGCGAGCAAAACGCCGCTTTGTTTCAGAATGCTGGTATCACTGGCCAGCGCCTTTTCATGGGCGGCACTGATGACGGATTCTGGCAGGTTATCCAGCATCGGCTGCATCAGATAAATTTGACTGAGATCGACATTCTGGAGATCAGTGGCGCTGACCGATGCATTCTGAGCGCCGGGTTTGGCCGATAAATCTTTCATAACATTGATTAAGGTCCAAGTGGAAGCTCCAAAAGCAGTGTCCAGTGATTCATTCGTGGTTTGATCGACCAGCTTTTTGATGTAGAGCTGCCTGCCGGCCTTGGGATAAAGCGCAAGATAGGTTTTGCCGGTCGGATCCTGGTCGGTAGAAGAGACCAGCCTATAGTTCTCATTGACCAGCGCTTTTTCATCTTCGGTCATGAAGGTGGTCATCAGTTTTAAGCCGGACGGACTGATCGCGTCAGGAGCGGCATGTTCGATGCCGTTCTGCTGGATGCCGACATTGACGATGTCTGACATATAATTGGGTAAATTCAGGTCGGATGCGGCTTGACCGAATAACAACAGAATGGCCAAAAGCAAGCTGATCAGAAAAGGTTTTAAATACTTTGCTAGTTTAATCAAGATGATCTTCTCCCTTATCCTTCGGTTGTAAGTTTTTCTGATTGAGATCTTCGGAAATATCGGAAAGCAAGGTGAATAAGGCGATCAATTGCCGTGTGTTTTCCTCACCGAAGCAGCGAATGGTGGTTTCCAGCCTATGATCGGTATATGCTTTGGTCTTTTCCAAAATCTGCTGTCCCTCGCTGGTCAGCGTGACTGCCCGCTTACGCCGGTCATTTTTATCGATTTCCCGGCTGATGTAACCTTTTTTTTCCAGAGAATTCAACATTTGCGAAACAGCGGGTTTGGTGATAAACAGATGGCTTGATAAATCGGATGCCTGAAAATTTTGGTCACAGCAAGCGATGTTCTTGGCAATCCCGCTCATCAAAAAGAGTTCTCCCATGCGGATGTTGAGCTCCGGCGGATAAACCATACTCACTTTTCTTAAGCGGAGCATGGCCAGGACCAACTGATCTTTCAATTTATTATCCATATGTTTCCCCCTTAATATTTAAGCCTTAAATCATTAAGCAATTAATGAATTCTCATTATACACTAACGAACCTAAAAATTTATGAACAGTTGGTGAATTTTGTTTGCGGCTTTTCAGGCGAAGTGTGTTTTTTCCCATACGGCGGAAACGGAAATGCTGCGCACTGTCACGCCCGGCTGCCCTGCCTTGCGCTCTTTAGCTTCACATCGGCATTCTTGAGGCAAAGCAGCCTTACAAGTTAAAAACAAGAGCTGCGGGGAACGTCTTGTTTCCCATGGCAAACCCGGGCAAAAATAGGCACCTTATTAAGTTCCATTTACGATTAATATTGACATCCGTCAAACAGCATGATATGCTTGAATCGTATTCGAAGCGGATTCGAGCGCGATTTCAGTTTGTAAGGAGGGAAAATAAGATGTTCGAAATTGTAAAAGATTTTCCAAATCCTCTGATGTTTCTAGATGCCAAACCGTCTGTTTCGCTGTATCAAACCACACATAGAAATTTACCCGACAGAAAGCAGGATCCGATCGTCTTCAAGAATCTGATCCAAACAATTGAACAGGAGTTGGAACGGAAATATAATCTGACGGAAACGACAGCGCTGCTGCAACCTTTTTACGACTTGAAAGAGGATGTCTCTTTCTGGAACAATAGCCTCGACGGAATTGCCGTGCTGGCCAATCCGGAAAAGTGTATCGTCTACAGCCTCTCCAGAACGATGCCAAATTTGGCGGTCGTGGCGGACGATTTTCATATTATGCCGCTGATCAGGGCTTTCCAGTCTTCCGATCAGTATCTTCTGCTTGGTTTGAGCGGCAGTGAGTTTTCTCTCTTTCAAGGCAATCGTTATGAGATAAAGCCCCTGGAATTACCGGCGGCTGCGCCGACTACCATCAATGAGATTTTGGGCAGCACACTCTCGGAACCGTCACTGGGTCAAAGATCAAGCCAGGCCGGCGGCAGTTCGGTGTTTTATGGCCATGGCAGCAAGAATGATGAGAATGAAAAGGACCTGGAGAAGTTCTTTCGCTATATAGACCGGTTTGTTTTGGAGAATTATGCAAAAACAATGAAACTCCCCTTGATTCTGGTTTCCTTAACGGAATACCAAAGCGAATTTAAAGCGCTCAGCAATAATCCCTATCTGATGAAGGAGGGAATCGAAGCCTCGCCGGATGCTTTGAATCGAGAGCAGTTACGGGAAAGCGCCTGGGATATTGTCCTGTCTTCTTATTTAGGCAAGACAAAGACTTTGGTGGAAACCTTCCAAACGGCACAGGCCGGCGGCAAAGGCTCTGATTTTCCGGAAGATATTGCGAATGCCGTCTTTTTAAAAAAAGTAAAGCAGCTGATTGTGGAAGACGGTAAGGTTATCCCCGGTAAGTTTGATGAGACGACCGGCAAATTGAAATTCGGGGACAGCGACCAGGCCGGTTATGGCAATGTGCTGGATGCTTTGATCAAGCAAACTCTACAGAATAAAGGGGAAGTTGTTGTTCTGCCAAAGGAAAGAATGCCTGGGATCAGCGGAATGGCGGCAATCTTTCGATATTAATGAAAAAAGCGATTGATCCAAATTTTGTTTTGGGTTAATCGCTTTAAAAAAGCGCTAACCTCCGGCTGCCTCAGCGAAAAGGCTGCTCCGCCAATGAATCCCGTTTTGGTTGCAAACAAGCAGGGACGAGCAGGTTTCTTGTATTTCTGCAGCGGTGCCCTGGCACAAAAAACAGAGACGGCCAAGTCTTGCTTACCGTTTTTTTATGATACAATCTCTTTAAACTGCACTTTTTGAGCCGCAGAGCGGTCAACTTCGTGAAAGGAGAAGCAAAATGAGTATCATCGCAGCAATTATGGTTCCGCATCCGCCGCTGATCATTCCGGCGATCGGGCAGGGCGAGGAAAAAAGAATTCAAAAGACAGTCGATGCTTATCAAAAGGCGAGCCGGCTGATCATGGAAGCCAAGCCGGATACGATTGTGATCACCTCCCCGCACAGCATACTCTATTCTGATTATTTTCATATCTCGCCGGGCCAATGTGCGGCTGGCGATTTCGGCCGGTTTGCTGCCAAAGAAATTCGCATCACAGCGGAATACGACAGTGAATTGGTGACGGAACTGAGCCGGCTTTGTGCACAAAACGGACCGGCTGCCGGCACGTTGGG
The DNA here is from genome assembly GCA_021372785.1 of Negativicutes bacterium. Lineage (NCBI taxonomy): Bacteria > Bacillati > Bacillota > Negativicutes > Negativicutes bacterium. Next base: position 20,488 of record JAJFTT010000008.1, read on the forward strand.
GGAACGGGAGCAAGCACTGGATCATGCCACCCTGGTGCCGCTCTATTTCCTGCAGCAAAGCAATAACGGCCAACTCCCCTCTAAAATAGTCCGGATTGGTCTATCCGGTCAGCCGCTGACGGAACATTACCGTCTTGGTCAGCAGATTGCCAGAGCGGCTGAGCGCCTGGGACGCAGAGTGGCTCTGATCGCCAGCGGGGATTTATCGCATAAATTGAAGCAGGATGGTCCGTATGGTTTTGCCGCGGAAGGTCCTCTTTATGATGAGCGGATCATGCGGGTGATGCGGCAGGGAGATTTTGCTGAACTATTCGAATTTGAGGAAACCTTCTGTGAAAAAGCGGCGGAATGCGGTCATCGTTCCTTTGTGATCATGGCCGGCGCTTTTGACGGATTTGCTGTCCGGGCTGAACAGCTTTCCTATGAGGGACCTTTCGGAGTCGGTTACGGTGTCTGCAGTTTCTTACCGCTCGCCAGGGACGAAAACAGGCATTTTCTGGATGCCTATCTGCAAAAAACCGAAAGGAAGCTGCAGAAAGCCAAAGCAGCCGAAGATGCTTATGTGCATCTGGCGCGACAGACATTGGAAGCCTATCTGCTGCACCATACGATCCCGCCAATTCCTTCGGATTTGCCGGCTGAGATGCTGCATACCAGAGCAGCTGTGTTTGTATCTCTGCATAAGAACGGTCAGCTGCGTGGCTGTATCGGGACGATCACGCCGACAACCGACTCTGTTGCCCAGGAAATCATTCAGAATGCCATCAGCGCAGCCACGCGTGATCCCCGCTTCCATGCGGTGGATGCAACTGAATTAGCGGAACTGGAATACAGTGTGGATGTGCTGAGTCCGGCAGAGAAGATCACTTCCGCGCAGGAGCTGGATGTCAAACGGTATGGTGTCATTGTGCAAAGCGGTCATCAATTGGGTTTGCTGCTGCCGAATCTGGATGGTGTCGACAGCGTAGAGGAGCAGATCGCCATTGCCAAACGCAAAGCCGGCATCACTGAAAAGCAGGCGGTCAGTCTGCAAAGATTTGAGGTGGTGCGTCATGTCTAGGATCCGGTGCCCGGTTTGCATGCACCATTGTGCGCTCGATTTGGGACAGACCGGTCTTTGTAAAGCGCGCAGGAATGAGCTGGACAAAAGTGTGTCCATCAATTACGGCTTGCTCACCTCTCTGGCGCTGGATCCCATCGAGAAAAAACCGCTCGCTTTCTTTCATCCGGGCAGTAAGATCTTATCGGTCGGCAGCTTTGGCTGCAATCTGGATTGTCCCTTCTGTCAGAACGATGCCATCTCCATGGCGGGCATCGGGCAGGTCAGGACGGAATATTATTCACCGCAGCGGCTGGCACAGCTGGCGCAAGTGCTGATCCCAAAGGATAATATCGGGGTGGCTTACACCTATAACGAGCCGATGATCGGTTATGAATATGTGCGTGATACCGCCAAAGAAGTCAGGGGACTCGGTCTGCAAAATGTGCTGGTGACCAATGGCTCGGTCAGCGCAGAGACGCTGCGACAGGTGCTGCCTTACGTGGATGCCCTCAATATCGATTTGAAAGGGTTTAGCGAGGCTTATTATCGCAAGCTGGGCGGCGATCTGCCAACGGTCCTGCAGTTTATCCGGCTGGCCTGGCAGAATGCTCACGTAGAATTAACGACGCTGATCGTTCCCGGCGAAAACGATACGGAGGAAGAAATGCGTCGGCTTTCCGCCTGGGTAGCGGAACTCGACGATGAGATCCCGCTGCACATAACGCGTTTCTTTCCGCATCGCAACAGATTGGATCTGCAGCCCACCGAGCTGGGCGTTCTGCAAAAATTAGCCGCTGTCGCCAGGAAGAATCTGCGGTATGTTCTGCTTGGCAATGTCTGATTCGGGCGCCGCAACAAAAAAGATCTCCCTTTTGCATCTTGCGTGCATAGAGGGATCTTTCTTTCTTGGGCGGAACAAAAGAGGATTGCCAACACAATTCGGCTGCGATTTAGGTAACCTCTAAAAAATAGCTTTCTGAGCCTGTAAGTAGCTTTCTGGGCCTGTCATGGGTAATGGGTAAATTATTTTGGATGAAGTGCACAAAATGCAGGTAAGGAAACCCTACAAACCACCTCAAACCGAGAAATTTCCCGATTTTGGGCGCAGCTATCCCAGTACTTTCACTCTGCGTAAAACTTCGCAGCGATAAAGGTTGTACACCAGGTTGGTCAATCCAATATTGAAATCAGCTCGCAGTTTTCCAATGCACCTCAAA